>JAQYVQ010000011.1 GCA_030145435.1 Syntrophobacteria bacterium
TCCGGCGCGTACTGGAAGGTGGAGTGGCAAGCATTGAACGCCCTTCAGACGGAAGACAAGAGTTACCAGACCTCGGGACTGGCCAACATGATGGCCTTTGACGACCGCAGCGAGCACGCCTCCGTTCTTGTCCTCACCGCCCCGAAGAACTCGACACGCTATTTGGCGCAACACGACAGGAACGACTTCTCCCTGGGCGGATTCCAGAAGCTCTGTAAATAGCCCCGGCTTTCTCTTTGAGACTACGACGCCCCTGCACGATCCCAAGGAATTGGGTGAGGCAGGGGCGTTTTTCGTGCGATCATCAGTTCAAAATTCGATTTGCTTGGGCTCCGTCTCCCGCTCCCCCTACAAAGTCGCCCTGCACAAATCGAATTTTGAACTGATGATCGCACCCGATACCCCGCGCCACTCCTCCCCTTGGCTGCAGGCCATTGGGCCATTTGGGCCTGGGTTGTTTGGAAGGAGTCGCCGAAGTATAATCAACCGTCGCTTTGGCGCATGCGTCTCCCGGAAAGGCCTTCAAAACGTGATCGGTCAAGGAGGTGAGAATCGATGAGCAATCATGAACCGAAAGTAGCCGGACATTTTGCCTGCGAGCTCGACGCCAAGGTGGAGGGAATGCCGGATTTCGAGGTCACAACCTTCGAAAACGGACGCTTCCCCGACGAGGTTCTGGCGTACCGGGACATCGTGACCGCCGGCAGGAAGATCGCCCGGGAGCTGCTCCGGGCCGGGATCGGCAAGGGAGACCGGTTCGCCGTTCAGATGAGGAACCATCCGGAATTCCTCTACGCCTTCTACGCAGCCTCGGTTACGGGTGCCGCGGCCGTGGTGATCGATCCCCGCACCAAAGGCTCGAGGCTGGACTACGTGCTCAGGGACTCCAAGGCAAAGGGGATCCTCTTCACAAGCGAGCTGATGGAGGGCGTCGACGAGGTGATCCAGGGCATTCCGGACCTGAAAGTCCTCGGCGTGGCCTACAAGGAGGGGATGGACGTCCCCGTGACGGACAAGTATCCCGGTCTGGACGAGATCCTGGCAGGCCCCGAGGTCCCACCGCCCGACCAGCCCAGCGAAGATCTGAACCTGCCTTTCGAGGTGATCTACACTTCGGGGACCACGGGCGATCCCAAGGGGGTCGTCATGAAGGGCTCTCGGATGGCAGCTTTCTCGACGATCGCCCAGTTGGTCTGGCAGTACACGCAGGAGGACAAGCTCTACACCGGGCTGTCCCTGACCCACGGGAACGCCCAGGCCGTGACGATGATGCCCTCCCTCCTGCTTGCCATTCCTTCGGTCTTCAGCCAGAGGTTCACGAAGAGCCGCATCTGGGACCTCTGCCGGAAACACGGGTGCACCACCTTCTCCCTGCTGGGCGGCATGATGATGGGCATCTACAGCGAGCCGGAAAAACCGGATGACGGGGACAACCCGGTGAAGGTCGTCCTGAGCGCCGGAACACCGCTGGCGATCTGGGAATCCTTTGAAAAACGATTCAACCTCCGGATTCACGAGTGGTACGGCGCCGTGGAAGGCGGCTTTGCCCACAACCCGGTCGGCGTGGGTCCGGTCGGATCCTTTGGGAAGGCCTTGGAAGGACTCATGGAAATGAACGTGGTCCGCGACGACGACACGGAGTGTGCGCCTCACGAGGTCGGAGAGCTCGTCAGCCGGATGGTGGGCCAGGAGGTGGAAGTGGAGTACCTGGGCAAGAAGAAGGCCTCCGAAGAGAAGACCCGCGGAGGATGGCTCCGTTCCGGCGACATGTGCCACACGGACGAAGAGGGGTGGTTGTACTTCGACTACCGCAAGGGTGGGGGCCTCAGGCGGGCAGGGGACTTCATCATGCCCGAGCACGTGGAGTCCGTGATCGCCACCCACCCCGACGTGACGGACGTGTGCGTGTACGGCATCCCGGCCGCCTCGGGCGCGCCCGGGGAGGTGGATCTCGTGGCCGCAGTCGTGCCCGCACCGGGCTGCACGATCGAAGCGAAGTCCGTCTTTCAACAGTTTCTGGAAGGTCTCGAGAAGAACTCCGTCCCATCGTACCTCCAGGTGGTCGATGCGATCCCGAAGACGATCTCCGAGAAGAACCTCGATCGAGTCCTGAGAGAGAAATTCCGGGAAGACGCGGAGAACGTGTTCAAGCTCGAGGATTTTGTGTAGGGTTCAGGGTTCAGGTATTTATTTCTCGTCCTCGTCGTCGTCCTCGAACAAATACTTTGATGGAAGGCTCATACGGCAGATAACCCGGAAGAAAAGGAGGCACACTCATGGATTTCCTGGATCTCGATCTCAACCTCACGGAAGAGGATATCGCCCTCAGGAAGAGCACGCACAAATTTGCCAGGGAGGTGATGCGACCGATTGCAAAGCAGCTCGACGAGATGTCGCCCAGGGAGGTCATTGCCCCGGAATCCCCGTTCTGGGACTTTATGCGACAAGGCTACCAGCTGGGCTACCACAAGCTCCTGATCCCGGAACCCTACGGCATGGGTCTCACTTCGTTGCAGCAGACCATCGTCCTGGAGGAACTCGCGTGGGGCAGCGTGGGCCTGGCCGTGGCCCTGACCGTGGCCTGTTTCCCCGCCTTCATGAGTTGCCTGAATCCGCAACAAGAGCTTGTGGATAACATTATCGTCCCCTTCTGCGACTGCACGGATGCCAGCATCATCGGGTGCTGGGGCGTGACCGAGCCGGACCACGGGTCGGACACGCTCATGACCCATCACCCGGCCTTCCACGACCCGAGCATCAAGGCCCAGTGCCGCGCGAGCCTGGAAGGGGACGAGTGGGTGATCAACGGCCAGAAGGCCTCCTGGGTCTCGGCCGGTACCATTGCAACCCACTGCTCCCTGTTCTGTACCCTCGACAATTCCATGGGCTTGGCAGGCGGAGGCATTGCCATCGTTCCCTTGGATCTTCCCGGGGTGTCCAAGGGTGAGCCCTTGAACAAGATCGGGCAGCGCGATCTGAACCAGGGCGAGATCTTCTTCGACAATGTCCGGATCCCGAAATCCTACATGCTGGTCGGGACCGACCTTTACGAGGCCATGGTCGAGCTCACACTTTCGACCACGACGGCTCTCATGGGCATGCTCGGAACGGGGATTGCCCGGGCGGCCTTCGAGGAGTCCCTGGAGTACGCGAAAGAGCGCGTCCAGGGCGGAAAGCCGCTGGTCGACCACCCGAACATCAAGATGAAGCTCTTCCGCATGTTCCAGCAGGTCGAGGTGAGCCGCCAGATCAGCCGTGCCGCCTTCATCTACAACCGGAACACCGAAACCCCTGCCGAGGAGTACTCCATCGCGGCGAAGCTCCAGGGAACCCAGGGCGCGTTCGACGTGTGCTGCGAGGCGGTCATGCTCTTCGGCGGAAACGGCCTGACCAAAGAGTACCTGATCGAGAAGCTCTTCCGGGACGCCAAGGCGATGCTGATCGAGGACGGATCGAACGAGAGCCTGGCGATCGCAGGAGGCCACAAGGTCATCCAGAACTACCCGCGATCGGCCGGTTGATACCGGCTCTCCAATGCGGTTCGGATTCCGATCCTTCCGTATCGAGGGCCCCAGTGCGGGGCCCTCTTCTTTATATAATACAGAACTTGAAGTATCGATACCTATCTAATTGAACTCACACATATTTACGTCTTCTTTCGCATCGCCTTCTTGTCCACCTTCCCCACAGAGGTGAGCGGGATCGCCTCCACGAACTCATAGAGCTTCGGTACCTTGTATGCAGCCAGGTTCTCTTTCGAGAAGGCCCTGAGTTCCGCCTCAACCTCTTCGTCCGACTTTCCCTGGTATGCCTCGCTCTTCTGGATCACGAGCTTGACGATCTCGCTGTCCGGCCTCTCCGGGTTGGGCAGCCCGATGAGGGCACACATGCCGATGGCCGGGTGCTTGAAGAGCTTGTCCTCCACCTCGGAGGAGAACACCTTGTACCCGCCCACGATGATCATGTCCTTGGCCCGGTCCACCACGTAGACATACCCGTCCTCGTCCAACTTGCCCACATCGCCGGTGTGCATCCAAATGGCGCCGTCGTGCTCGCGCAAGGCGTGCTTCGTTTCTTCAGGCTTGTTGAGATAGCCCTTCATGACCTGCGGACCGCTGCAGATGAGTTCCCCCTCTTCGCCGAGGGGGACCTGCGTTTCGCCGTCGTTCAAATCGACGACCCTGAGCCGGGTGCTGGGAAAAGGCAGCCCCACCGAGCCCACCTTCTTCTTGCCGAGGTAGGGGTTCACCGTAATGAGCGGACTCGTCTCGGTCATGCCCCAGACCTCGACCATCCTCCCTTCACCGATCACCGCCTCCAGCGCCTTGACCGCGTCCACCGGGAAGGGCGCTGCCCCGGAGGCCCACGCCTTGAGCTGAGAGAACTCGAGTCCCTTGAATTCCTCCTCACCGAGCAGCATGAGGGCAAGGGAAGGAACGTTCCCTACGAACGTCGGTGGGTGCGCCTTCCACTCTCCGATGATGTGCGCGAGATTCCTTGGGTCCGGGATGAGAACCTGCTTGCAGCCCCAGGCCATCATGCAGGTTGCCAGGTACAGGCCGGCCTGGTGGAACATGGGGAACCCTGTGAGGAAGACCTCCTTTCCCCGTTCCGGCTTCACCCAGTGGTCAAACTGATATATGTTTGCGACCAGGTTTCCGTTCGTCAGGAGCGCGCCTTTCGGAGGCCCGGTCGTGCCCCCCGTGTACTGCACGTAGCATATGTCATCCTTGCCGCAACGGACCTCCGGGGGGTCATCCCGGTGGTCCTGGAGGAAATCGATGAAGGCCCTGACTTCCTTTCCCTCCAGGGGCTTCCCTGCCGGGTACTCGGTAACCTGCGGCAGACAGTCCGTGGCTCCGGCCACGAGCACCAGACCTACGTCAGGCGTCTCGTCCGCCACACCCGCGTACTTGGCGTCGAACAGCATGTCGAGGATCACCAGGGCCTTGGCCCCGCAGTCGTTCAACTGGTAGACCATTTCGCCCGGCATAAGGAGGGGCGACAGACCGGAAGTGGCGCACCCCGCCCGCAGTGCACCCACAATCGCAATCAGGTACTGGGGGATGTTCGGCATGTCGATCGCCACCACGTCGCCCTTGCCCAGGCCCTTTTCCTTCAGTGCCCTGGCAAGACGGCCTGATTGCTCGAGGAGTTCGCTGTAGTTCATGGTCATGCCCATGTACTGAATGGAGGCTCGATCACCGTATTCCTCGAACGCGGAAACGAGGGCGTCCTTCAGCGAGACGTCCGGGATCTCGATCTCGCCGTCCACGCCTGCATCGTAGGATTTCAACCAGGGCTTGTCGTCGTATACCATGACGTCCTCCTGCGCATGTGAGAGGGCTGTACGACCGTCCTCTCACCACATAGCATTTCGTCGAGGAAGTTTCCAGAGGGTTGCTGAGGGAGAGAACCAATGGCACGGGACCGGGAACGAAGTCCTTACCGGTTCCCGGGTACCGAGCCCGGGGAACAGATTTAGTCCATTGTCAACAAACAACACTTGACATTACAGGCCCATATCGACTAATCTTCAACCCCAGAGATCCGCAAAGAGGGAGAGAAGAACATGCAGGTGCCGTCCGACGTGCCGGAGCAGAGATTCAAGGTATCAAAGAATCTGTCTGAACAGATTGCGGGCTATCTCCGAGTACAGATCATCCGGGGGGAACTGGCGCCCGGCGAGCGGATCCTCGAGGCGAAGCTGGCGGAAACCATGCAAGTCAGCCGGGGCCCGATCCGGGAGGCCCTGCGGATTCTCGAAAAGACCCGGCTCATCGAGCTGACGCCGCGCCGCGGGGCCAGAGTGACCGAAATGTCTCCGGTCGACATCGAGTCGCTCTATGACGTTCTGACAGAACTCTACGCCCTTGTGGCGGGAAAGTCAGCGGAGAATCGCGATCAGGATGATCTGCAGAGGATCGGCACGGCAGTGAAGGGAGCTGAGGCCTGCGCGTCAAAGGGGGACCCTGCCGGGTACTACGATTCCATCTTTGGCTTTGCCACGGCGATACGAAGGGCAAGCAGGAACGCCCTGGCGGACCAGTTGCTCGAGGACCTGGAGCCGGCCACTCGCCGCACCCAATTCGCGACCCTGTCCCACCGCGTCGACGATCTCGCAAAGAACGTGACCTTTTTCCAGAAGGGCGCCCGCCATATCGAGAAAGGCAACGCGGAAATGGCAGCACAGACCATACGGCAATATGCACAGAACGAAAAGGCCTTCGCCGTTCGAATGCGGAGCAAACAGACGTAGAAACTCGAACGTCGAAATGCACGTGACTCCAGAGGCGGCTTCGATGAGAGACAACCAGGATTCCGCGCAAACATCCCGGGAGGTGCTGGCCATCACGGGAAAGGGGGGCGTCGGCAAGACGACCTTCACGGCGATTCTGGCCAAGATCCTGGCTGCCGACGGCGTGAACCTGCTGGCCGTGGACGCGGACCCGCCCGTAAGCCTCACCTATGCCTTGGGGGCACAGCCCACCAAGACCGTGGGGGACATGCGGTCCCGGCTGATCGAGGACCCGGCCGAGAAGAGGAAGTTCAACGAAAGACACACGCGAGACGTGGTGAGGGACGAGGTGCTGATCGAACTCGACGGCATGAGCCTGCTCGTTCTCGGTCGCGCCGAGGGTCCGGGCTGCTATTGCGGCCTGAACCAGCTCTTGAAGTTTGGGATCGAGTCCCTGACCGAGCAGTACGAGATCACGTTGATCGACTGTGAGGCCGGGATCGAACAGATCAACCGGCACGTGATCGACTCGATCAGCAAGCTCATCATGATCTCCGACGCGACGATGAAGGGGCTTCAGACCGCGGCCTATTTGAAGGACATCGCTTCGAAGCATGGTGTCATGGGGCCTTACGAAACGGGCCTCGTGATCAACCGGGCGGGGGAGGGCGTCGAGGCCCTGGTGCAGAAGGCATGCGAGATGGGCATGGATGTGCTCGGGGTGATACCGCCGGACGAGAATGTGGCCGCCTACGATCGCGTGGGCAGGCCTACGATCGAACTGCCGGATGATTCGCCCAGCGTCGTGGCCGTGAGAGAGATATTGAAAGGTCTGAGACGGGCCCGATGAGTGCTACCTTTTTTTCGAATTGATTGATCAAGCGTTCTGTTTCCAGTATCTTTCCAGGGTAAATCTAACCGAACAAGGAGGGACAGCCCATGTCACAGCCGAACCAGACCCTACAGGCTGACGTAGTGATCGCAGGCTCGGGGCCCGGAGGGGCAACAACGGCCCTGGAGCTCGCCAAGAAGGGCAAGAAGGTCATCCTCTGCGAGGCCGGGAAATACCACCAGCGACTCGGCACGAACACCTTCATGCTGCTCGGCATGATGGACAACATGGGCCTGACCTTCTCGAAGGAGGGAACCTGGGTCCTCAGGCCCAAGACAGCGGGCGGGGCGTCTGTCGTCTACTGCGGCACCGCGGTCCGTCCGCCTCCCTGGCTCAAGGAGAAATACGGGATCGACCTGGAGGAAGAGGTCGATGATCTCTACAAGGAGATACCGATTCAGACGCTCCCGGACCACCTCGTCGGGCCGGCGGCCCGTACGATCATGCAGGCCGCCCAGGACATAGGGCACGATTGGAACCTGATCGACAAGTGGATCCGGCCGGAGAAGTGCGAGCAGAATTGCGGCAAGTGCGCCCTGGGCTGCCCCACGGGTGCAAAGTGGACCGCTCGGGAGTACATCGAAGAGGCCAAACAGAACGGGGCCGAGTTCCTTCTGAAGACCAAGGTGGACAAGGTGCTCACCGAAAGCGGCAAGGCCGTGGGCGTGAGGGCAAAGGGCCCGCAGGGCTGGATGGACATCATGGCCGAAACGGTGATCCTCTCCGCCGGCGGGCAGGGGACGCCTCCAATCCTGCAGCGCTCAGGGGTCTATGATGCGGGGCAGGGCTTCTTCGCGGACCCCCTCTGGTTCGTGGCCGGCCCCAGCCAGATCCAGGGCTCCATCTACGATGTGCCCATGACCGCGGGAAACATCAATACCGAGGACGGCATCGTGATGACCGACCTGATGACCCCACCCACGATGTTTGCGGGGAGCCTGGCCATTGCAGGCCAGAAGGGGATCATGTCTTTACCCAAGGTCCTCCGGTACAAGAAGACGCTCAGCATCATGATCAAGGTAAGGGACGGCCTGGACGGAAGGATCAACCTGGATGAGTCCTTCTCCAAGCCGATCGACAACGACACCTGGTGGAAGCTGAACAAGGGAGCGGTCCTCGCGGAAGAGATCCTGATGAAGGCCGGCGTCCGGAGGGACGATCTCGTTCAGACCGGGGTGATCGCAGCCCATCCGGGCGGTACGGTCCGCATAGGTGAGCTGCTCGACAAGGATTGCCAGACCCCGATTCAGAACTGTTACTGCATGGACACGACGATCATCCCCGAGCCGTGGGGCCTGCCGCCCACGGTCACGGTCGTTGCAATGGCCAAGCGCCTGGCCAAACACCTGACCGTTGCTGTGGAAGCAAAGGTTGCCACCCAGGAACCTGCTTGATACGACGGGACGAAGAAAGTACACATGACCAAACCGGGAGCCGGGGAGGAGTCATCCTCGGCTCCCTTTCCACACGCAGGAAGCCGATCAAGGAGCTGGCCCCCTCCGGATACCTGGCCTCTGTAGACGAGGAGAAATGCAAGGCTTGCGGCGTTTGTGTGGCAAAATGCCCTTTTGAGGCCGTTTCGATCGAAGAGGAGGTGGCTGTAATCGACCCGGATGGGTGTATGGGCTGCGGGGTCTGCCCGGAGCTCTGCCCGGAAGATGCCATCGAACTCAGAGAGGACTCTGCACGAGGCATTCCACTCGATCTTCAGGCGCTCCGGGACGAAACAAGGCCGAATGGATGAGCAGAATTGATACGGTGCGTTATATAACAAAAAAAAGGGCTTGACGAACCATCCTTCAACCATGTAATAAAGAACCATTACGGATTCAGGGAAGGGATGAGGCGGATTAAAGAAATCAGGCCGGGGGTCCGAATAAGGTCACTGATTGGGGCCCCTTCGTGTATGCTGTTTTATTCTCTGAGGGGTCTGTAAGTTTATGTTGAACAAGAGAGAGCTGTTGTGGTAAGAAGGGTCGACAAGGTGAAGAACGTTTTCTGAGTGTCCGGTGTAATCAGAAGAAAAAGGGGGGACATGATGGACGTACGGAAACACGCATGGATCGGGATTCTTGCGGCGATGATGCTGGTGGGGCTGGCAGGGACGGCAGAGGCCTTTTACATCGACGACAAGAACACCCTGGCCTTCGGTGCCAAACTGTCGACCCGGGCGTCCTTTCGCATGCAGGATGCGGACGGATTCACGCAGCCGGATGTGCAGCTCGGGGATCTGGTCCAGTGGC
Organism: Syntrophobacteria bacterium; assembly: GCA_030145435.1. Lineage (GTDB taxonomy): Bacteria > Desulfobacterota > DSWW01 > DSWW01 > DSWW01 > S015-6. The sequence goes on from JAQYVQ010000011.1 coordinate 9,374, forward strand.
GCAACCTGGCGCTCTTGGAGGTGGATCACGACTTGAAGGAACTGACCAAGTCGCTCGACATCCTCTATCCCTTGAAGAAGTGGAAGATCCGGTCCAAGTATCACATCGTGGGCCGGTTCATGTACGAGGCCCTGTACAACGTCGGCTCGGACAAGTTCAAGATGGTCCGAGATCTTGACCCTGTGAATATCGACAATTTCAAACAGGCCTATGACCTCTGGGAATGCTACCTCGATCTTTCTCGTGGCCCCGGCTTCATACGTATAGGAAGGCAGATCCTGGCCTGGGGGGAGACGGACATCTTCCGCCTCCTGGACAATATCAACCCGCTGGACAACACCTTCGGTGGCCCCTTCGAGGATCTGGATGACCGGCGGATTCCACTCTGGATGCTGCGGGGCAGCTACAACCTCGGCTCGGTGGGCCCGATCGGTTCCATGAGCATCGAGGGCTTCTGGGTGCCGGGCAGCATAGACGCAAGGGTGGGACCCTGGGCCCCGTGGGGAACCCCCTACGAGGTACCGCTCGACAAGGGATCGGTCTATGACATCGCGTACGTCAACTCCCCGGACAAGAAGATGTCGAACAGCCGGTGGGGGGTACGCGCCCAGGGCATGATCGGCTCGACCATGAACGTCTCGGTCGCCTATATGGAGACATTCGGGGATACACCCACCAGTCATATTATTCTAACCGAACCGGTTGTGGGACCCCTGCTCGACACCAACCTGGTACAGATCCACCTGGACTATCCCAAGTTCCAGATCATCGGGGGCAGCATGAACTTCTGGGAGTCCATGACCGATACCGTTTTCCGGGCAGAGGTGGCCTACTTCATCAAAGAGCCGGTCAATATCCATGGAATCAGCGACCGTCCGCTGACAGGCCCCGTTATTCCTTTGTCGTGGAACGCCCTGGATATCCTGGCCGTTGCTACAGGGACGGATTTGCGGTCCACCGGGATCTACGGGATCCCGTTCAGCCCGCAGTCAGGGCCGATTCCGGTGAAAAACTCTCTGAACTGGATGATCGGGTTCGACAAGCAGATCTGGATGCGGGCCCTGAACAAGAAGAGCATGTTCTTCACGTCTTTCCAGTATTTTGGCAAGTGGTACCCGGACTGGGACAAGGACCAATACCTCGCCGTTCCGAAGGGGGATCTATACCTGACCGAGCCCAACTATATTACCGGGGAGCCGATCCCGGATCTGTCTCAGTATCCCTCGATAGAATCGGTGTCTTCCATCTTCACCGGACTGATCAGCACGAACTACATGAACGGAGCTCTCATCCCGCAGTTGGCCATTGCCTACGACGTGCGCGGGGTCTGGCTGTTCCTGCCTTCGGTCATGTACATCAAGGAGCCTTTCCGGGTCAGCCTCCAGTATGGGGGCATCGTGGGGAATTACACCGGCTTCGGCGTGTTCCGCGACCGGGACCAGATCTCTGTGAACTTCACCTACATGCTGAACTAGAAGAGAAGGCGTCTCATAGTAAGATAGTTCCGGAAAAGAGCTGAGCCCCACCGAAGGCGCATCCCCATGCTACACCGGGATGCGCCTTTGTCCATAAGGGGCACAAGGCACAGGAAAGAAGCGAAGAGATGAGCAAGACAAGGAAGAGCAGGGCGGTCAAGCTGGGCTCCGAAATCCAACGGCTTCGCAAGAAGGCGGGCCTCAGCCTGGATGAACTCGCCAAACAGACGGGACTGGCCGAGGGCTATCTGGCAAAGATCGAGGGAGAGACGGAAATCCCTCCCGTGGGCGCCATGCTCCAGATCTCCCGGGTCCTCAGCCTGGATGCAGGCAAGCTGCTGAGTCGAGCGGAGACACAGGACCGGAGCCGCCAGAAGAGGGAAGGCCTCAAGAAGAGAAAGAGCTCTTACGCATACAAGACCCTGGCGCCCGGCGGGGCCACCATGCACCTGAAGGCCTTTCTCGTGACGATCGATCCTAAGCAGGATCACGATATGGTCGAATACCGTCACGAGGGGGAGGAATTCATGCACGTCCTGGCAGGGAAGGTGGTCGTGACGGTCGGGGAAAACGAGTACCGTCTCTCCCAGGGGAAGAGCCTCCACTTCAATTCCGCCATCCCGCACATGTTGCGAAACCCCGGGGATGTGAAGACCGAACTCATCGTCGTCCTGTACACCCCGTGAGGTGCCCAGGCGCTCAGGAGTGATTGCAAGATGTCATGGCCCATTACAGATGAACAGCGCATGATCCGGCTCATGGTGCGCGAGTTTGCCCGGAAGGAAATCGAGCCGGTGGCGGCCGAGAACGACCGGGAAGGCCGCTTCCCGACCGGGATTCTCACCAAGATGGCCGAACTCGGCCTGATGGGGATGATGGTGCCTGCCCGGTACGGCGGTGCCGAGGTGGGGGCGGTGAGTTATTCATTGGCCCTTCAGGAGATCGCTTACGCGTGTGCATCCACCGCGGTCATCATGAGCGTCACGAACCTCAGCTGCGAGCCCCTCCTCCTGTTCGGCAGTGAAGAGCAGAAGGAGCAGTGGCTCCCCCCCCTCGCTTCCGGCGAGGGACTGGGTGCCTTTGCCCTGACCGAACCGGAAGCCGGCTCAGACCCGGGCGGCCTCCGCACCCAGGCCGTGAAAGGTGCGGATGGATACCGGATCAGCGGGTCCAAGGTCTTCATCACAAACGGGGCCCACGCGATCACGTTCGTTCTTGTGGCCAGGACGTCCCAGGAAGGGGGGAAAAAGGCATTGAGCGCCTTTCTGATACCTCGGGGCGCCCCTGGTCTCGACATAGGCCCTGAAGAGGAAAAAATGGGCCTCCACGCCTCGAGTACGGTGCCCCTTACCCTGGAGGACTGCTCCGTACCGCTCGAGCACCGAATCGGCCAGGAAGGGGACGGGTTCCGGATCGCAATGGCTGCACTGGACGGCGGCAGGATCGGGATCGCCTCCCAGGCAACCGGTATCGGCCAGGCCTGCCTCGACGAATCGGTGCGGTACAGCAAGGAGAGGAAACAGTTCAACCGTTTCCTGTCCAGTTTCCAGGCGATCTCCTGGATGATCGCCGACATGGCGACCGAAGTCGAAGCGGCTCGACTCCTGACCTTGCAGGCCGCGTCCCAGAAGGATCTCGGCCAACCCTTCACCCGAGTGGCCTCGATCGCCAAACTCTATGCCTCGGAAATGGCGAACCGGGCCGCCTACAGCGCCCTCCAGGTCCACGGCGGCTACGGATACACCCGACACTACAAGGTGGAAAGGCTCTACCGGGATGCCCGCGTCACTACCCTGTACGAGGGCACCTCCGAGGTCCAGCGCATCGTCATCTCCCGTGAGGAACTCCGGGGCTAGTGTCCTGTCCCAGAAATAGTGATGCACAGGTTTGCTTCGTAATCGGGGACAGCCACGCAAGAAGTATGCGGACAGTGCGAGGGAGCAACGACGACCGAAGCAATCCCCCAGTCCAGTAGCTTCCGTGATTGGGGATTGTCGCGTCGCCTCAAGCTCATCGCAATATCCAACCTTCATCCCAGCCATCTTTTCGAAGACCGCCCCCGAATTATCACAGACCATATGAACCTACATTAATCATCTATATTAAGTGACTTACAACTCTGTTTTTAAGTTAATTCTAGATTCTTTCCCTTAGAAGACCAGGGCAGATCCCCATAGTATTGTCAACAACATACAAAATTCAGTTGACAATATAGGGGCGCTTTGTTAGAACTACAACAATGAACGAGGTCAAGGAGGGAACCATGACCTTTGCTCCGAAAGAAACCCTCGCAATACAGATCGCTCAATACGTGAGCGACAAGATCATCCGCTCCGAGTTGAAAGCCGGCGAGAAGATTCAGGAGGAGAGGCTCGCCGAAGAATTGGGCGTGAGTCGATCTCCTGTGCGAGAGGCCCTTCGCATCCTGGAGAAGGACAGGCTGGTCGAAGTGGTCCCTCGTCACGGCGCCCGCGTCACCGAGATGTCGGCAACCTTCATAGAGAGCCTCTTCGACATCCTCGGCGAGCTCTACGCACTGGGCGCCAGGAGGTTTGCGGAGAGGAGCACAGAGGATGACCGAAAGAGACTCCGCGCCGCGCAGGAGCAACTCAACCAGGCTGCAGAGGAGGGAGACATCCTCGGCTACTACCGGGCCTTCCTCGAATATTCCCGCGCAGGCCTGCAGGGGTCCAAGAACCCCTTGCTCGAAGAAATGCTCCTCGGGTACCTGGATGCGAGCATGCGCCGGGCCGAATATGAGGCCGTGTCGATTCAGGTCGGGAACCTGAAGAAGAACGCTGATTTCTTCAAGAGGATCACCAAGTATGCCGCTCGAGAGGGCAACGGCGAGATGGCAGCGAAGGCGGCACGCGCCTTTTTCGACCATGAGAAGGAATATGTCTTGAAGAACGTGAAGGAAAAGCAGCGCCGGACAGAAAACAATTCCGGCCGGGAAGAACGAACGGCTCAAGTGTCGTTCAAGAAAGGATGAGGGCATCGTCGCCATGAACTTGGATCAAACCATGCCGGGCATCGAAGGAAATTCAACGGACCACCCGCCTCGGATTTCCGTCTGCGCTGTGGAGGGTCAAAGCCTGAACGGACTGGGGATGATGATCCAGCAGTATCTGGAACAGAACTTCGCGGACTTCGACCACAAGGTGGAGGCCGGGCTCCGGATCCGGGGGCGCGTGTGCGTGGAGGTCGAGAAGGGCATTGCAACGACCGTGTGCTTCCAGGGGGAAGAGATCCAGATCGAAAACGGTGCGGGCAAGAATCTTGATCTCTATTTGCAGAGCTCCTATCTGCTGCTTGCAAACATACTCTCCGGGAAGGCGAACCCCTTCGTCGAGGTCATGAAGGGAAACATCAAGCTCCGGGCCATTCCCAGGAAACCGATTCAGTCCCTGAAGGTTCTTTCATTCCTCAAGATCCCACCCGAGCTCCTGATCGAGCCTCTTCCGTCAAAGGGCAAGGCCTATCTCCTCTGGGCAGCCGGCTCAATCGTGGGCCTTGGAGGGTTGAGCCTGCTCGTCTACTACCTCTTCCAGCTTTTCGGTGGGTCCTGATCTCAACACACAATCCCTGCATGAAGGGTCCCTGAACACACTCTTCATAGCAAAGAAGTATGATTCAATCACATCAAACGGCAGAAGAAACGGGAGGGATGACCCATGCCAGCAATCTACACCCCGGAGTGGTACGAAGCCATGTTGAAACTGGCGAACAGCCGGGATGATATCTCGGACAAGGTGCCACAGGGCGAGTGGAAAATCGCGGTAGAAGTGGTGGGGGACGGCAAGTCACCGTATGTCCCGGAGGGGACGACGAAAAACTACTTCGTTCGTTTTCTCGATGGGAAGGTGGCCGAGTACCAGGAATACCCGGATAAGGTTCCGGGCAAGGGCCTGAACTACCGGATCACCGGCCCGGCCCACATCTTCGACGGCGTGGCTGCAGAGATCGTGGATCCTGTGGAGGTTGGCCTGAACGGCACGATGAAGATCCGGGGGGACATGCGGATCCTGATGCAGCATGCGGACATGGTGAACGTGATCTTCGAGGTCTATGCCCAGACCGGGCTGACCGAGTGGCCTCTGGGGAAGCCTCCTTACGAATGATTTTCGAACACCGAAAAATGCAGGCAATCCATGGAAAAGAGGGAGATCAAGTATGGACAAAGAAACCTATGATGCCATTGTGATCGGGGCAGGGCACAACGGCATGGCCCTGTCCACCTACCTGGGCAAGAGCGGGTGGAACGTGCTGGTCCTCGAACGGAGGCTGGAGGAAGGGGGAGGGCTTTCGACCGAGCTCTATACAGAGCCGGGCTTTCTTCACAATCTGCACAGCAACTATCACACCTTTGTAGGCCTGTGTCCTGTCTACGACGATCTCGACCTGGTGAGCGAACCGGACGGGGTCACCTACGCCCATCCGCCGGTCCAGATGGGTTCGATCTTTGCCGACGGGACCGCCATGACGGTTCACACGGACATGGCCAAGACCCATGCCTCGTTCAGCCGGTTCAGCAAAAAGGACGCGGACACGTTCTTGCGGTTGCACAAGGAGGTGAAGGGCTTTCAGGACCTGATGATCCGCACCTTGATGTACGCTCCACCCATCGATGTGAACGACATTACCAAGGCGCTGGCCACGTGGAAGGTGGAGGACAAGACCGAGTTCTTCCGGGCCAAACTCAGGTCCATGACCATCAACGATTTCCTGAACAAGCACTTCGAGAATGAAAAGGTCAAGGCCATGCTCGCCTTTCATGCGGCTGTCTGCGGGTACTATACGGACGTCGTGGGGCTGGCGGTCTCCTTTCCCTTCATGCTGGGCAAGATCGACAACTGGAAGATCTGCATAGGCGGCTCGCATCGACTGGCCCACACCCTGTGGAGACAGATGCGAAGGGCCGGGGTGACCCTGCTGCCGGCCGCGCCGGTGGGTGAGATCCTGCTCGAGGACGGCCGTGCGGCGGGTGTCCGGCTGGAGGACGGCACCGAGTTCTATGCGGACAAGCTCGTGGCCAGCAGCGTGGATTTGCAGCAGACCTTCGGTAAGATGCTTCCCGAGGGCGCGGTGCCCAAGGAGATTCGCGAAGACGTCGAAGGGTACGAGTACCAGGAGGGATCGCTGTTCACCGTCCACATGGCCATGCACAAGGTACCGACCTACAAGGCCGCTGCCTTCGACCCGGACATCAACCAGGCGTGGGTGTTGAACATAGGGTACGAGTGCCTGGAGGATTTCAACCAGGACTGGGCCTCGATCCGCAAGGGGGAGGCGCCGGCGGAACCGAAACTGAACGTGGCGATCAATTCGATGTTCGACCCTACGGATGCGCCCGAGGGGAAGGCCACCGGGATGATCCGGGTCTTCGCGCCCTATTCGGTCGACGGCAAGGGCCCAGGAGTCTGGTCCACCTCCTTCAAGGACGTGTATGCCCAGCGGTGTGTCGACAAGCTCCTCGAGCATTGCGAAGGATTCGCGCAAGAGGACATCTGGGTGTCGCGTCCGTACACGCCCCTGGACATCTCGGAGAAGCTCGTCAACATGGTCAACGGCGACTGGATGGTGGGCAGGATTTCGGAGTCGAACCTCATGCTCAACCGGCCCAGCCAGGCCCTCTCTCAGTACCGGACACCGGTCAAGGGCTTGTATCTCTGTGGTTCCACGACTCATCCGCACGGGTTCATTACCTTTGGGCCGGGCTACAACGCCCTGCAGGCGATCGCAGAAGACTTTGGCCTGGACACGTGGTGGGTGGAAATCTAAAAGGAGACGAACAAATGGTAAAGAAAGAATACGATGCGATCGTGATCGGAGGAGGAATCCAGGGCCTCTGCCTGGGCGCGTACCTGCAGCGAGCCGGAATGCAGACAGCGATCTTCGAACGAAGACACGAAGAAGGGGGGTGTGTCTGCACGCGCGAGACGACGGCTCCCGGGTTCATGCACAATCACGCCGTGTGTATGGAGTTCCTCGACTGGATGCCCTTCTACCTCGATTTCGGGCTCGACAAGCTGGGAGGCCGAACGATCTACCCGGACGCGCAGTTCGGGATCCCCTTCTCCGATGGAAGCCCTCCGATCGTCCTCTACAACGTTGCCTCGGAAGAAAACTACCAGAGGTCCCACAAGTCGATTTCCGTCTATTCGAAGAAGGATGCCGACACATGGGTAAGGCTCCGCCGCAAGGCCCAGGAACTGGAGCCTGTCTTTTGCCAGTTCTTCTACAGCCCTCCTACCATGCCGACCCCGGAGGATCCGGATCCCCTTCAAACCCTGAACCGGACCCTTCTCGATCTGTTTGGGCTCCCTCATCACCTGGGTCAGGGATCGGGCAAGGACGTTGTCGATCATCTCTTCGAAACCCCGGGCTTGAGGACCCTGCTCTACAAGGGCATCGAGGACTGGGGAACACCTCTGGAGATGCAGGGCCTGGGGGCTTTCTCGCTGATCAGCCTCTTCTTCATCGAGGCCAACTCGCGCATCATGATCGGCGGAACCCACACCCTGGCCCACGCCATGGTCATGGCCTGCGTGCGGGAGGGCGTGGAAGTCCACGAGCGGGGAGACGTAAAGAAGATCATCGTGGAGAGCGGGAAGGCGGCAGGGGTCGTGCTCGCCGATGGGACCGAAGTCCGGGCCCGAAACCTCGTTGCCTCGAACGCCGATCTCAAACAGACGCTGCTCGGTATGGTGGGGGAGGAGAACCTGAGCCCCCTCTGGGTCGACCACACCAAGGCCTTCAAGTACGGCCGCTCCTGCGTCCTCGGATCGTCTCACATGGCCCTCAACGAAGCGCCCGACTACAAGAGCGCCAAGCACAATCCGGACATCAACAAGACCTTCATTACGGTCGTCGGCGTCGACACCCCGGAGGAAATGACCGAACATTGCCGGGAGGTCGAGGCGGGCAAGATCCCGACGATCCCCGCCCTGTTCAATTCGTGCCTTTCCACCTTCGATCCCACCTATGCACCGCCGGGCAAGCACACCTTGTCCGCCTGGGTCTTCTTCCCCAAGGCGAGCGACCTGACCCGGGAAGAGTGGTATGAAGTGAAGAAGACCTACAACGATCGGGTGATCGAACGGTTCGAGAAGTGGGCCCCGAACATGACCCGGGCGAACGTGATCGCCGACTTCTTCGAAACCCCTCTGGATTTGCAGGACGACAAGCTCATACCCGAGGGGGACTTCTGTTACGGCCTCATGTGTCCCGAGCAGTTGGTGCACAGGCGTCCCTTCGTCGAAGCCGCACAGTACAGAGCCGAAATCAAGGACCTCTACCTGGCCAGTTCGGGCCAGCACCCCCTGGGAGGGGTGAGCGCAGCGGTGGGCTACAATGCATACAAGGTGATCGCCGAGGACTTCAACCTGACCTACAAGCCCTGGGAATCCACAGGCCGGGGATATTGAGTACCGATGTATACAAATAGGGTCACAGAAATTGCGGACATTGCGAGCCGGAGGCGACGCAACAATGCCCGGGCACACTGAATTCCTTCTCCCCTCTGGGGAGAAGGTCAGGATGAGGGGGAGCTTCTTTTGGCACCTCACCCTAACCCTCTCCCTCAAGGGAGAGGGAATCTCAGGTTCCCCAGCCTCTTAGAGTTCCAGGTTTAGCGTTATTCGCCGGCGCTCCTCGCGATTCTCACAACCTACTTTCCTGGTGGAGGTTTCGCCAGGGAGAACGCACCGAGCAAAAGGGGAGGGTGAACATGAGATTGAAAGACAAAGTCGCACTCGTTACGGGCGCCGGCGCCGGAATCGGCAAGGCCATTGCAGAGACCTTCGCCAAAGAGGGGGCAAAGGTCGTGGTGAACGACATGAACCCTGCCACGGCCCAGGCCGTTGCCGATGGAATCAGCAAGGGAGGCGGGACGGCCGCCTTTGTCCAGGCCGACGTCTCGAAGGAGGCCGACGCCGTCAAGATTGTGAAATTCACGGTCGACACGTACGGAAGCCTGGACATCCTGGTCAACAACGCGGGCATCGAGCTGATTAAACCGACCCACGAACTGACGGAACAGGACTGGGACTCGGTCATGAACGTCAATCTGAAGGGGCTCTTCCTCGTCTCCAAGCACGGGGTCATCCAGATGCTGGCCCAGGGAGGCGGGAGCATCATCAACATGTCGTCCGCGGCCGGGATTATCGGATTCCCGCTCCTCGCATCCTACTGTGCGACCAAGGGGGGCGTGGTCCAACTGACCAAGAGCATGGCCCTGGAATACAGGCCTGCCAACGTTCGGGTCAACGCGATCTGTCCCTCCCTGATCGAGACGGACCTGGGTGACCGGTTCGTTGAGAGCTACAATGCTGCGGGCATCCCGGCGGAGGAATTGCTGATGTCCATGCAGGGTCGCATGGGCACTGTGCAGGACGTTGCGGGCGTAGCCCTCTTCCTGGCGAGTGACGACTCCTCCTTCGTGAACGGGGTAGCCCTCCCGGTGGACGGCGGCGCCTGCGCGGGGTAGTCGTGTAGGGATGGTATTCGGCCCACTATCGATCATCGCCCTCGAACGGACCTGATAAAGGACGGTAGTCGAGGTCGAGCACGGGCACGCACACGGGCACGAGAACTGGATCAGCTTATGTGCGTGAAAAAAGCGCTGCGAATGCTCGAGGACGAGGACGAATCAGGTGCACACAGTGAATCATTGAAAGGACCCGCCATGAGCGCGACAAGCATCAGTTCGGCCGAAAGATTGAGTGCCGTGGAGGAGTTAACGACTCTGCCCCTTCGGGGCGAGAACCCCTATATCCGGGACTGGAAGGAAAGCGGCGGCAGGGTGTTCGGCTACACGTGCAGCTACGTCCCGGAAGAAATCCTGTATGCAGAAGGCCAACCGTCCAGGATCCTCCCGATCCGTCTCGGGGCCCAGGGGACTACGACCACGGACGATGCCGACATCCATATGCACAAGTTCCTGTGCAGCTACTGCAGGTGCGTCATGCAACTGGCCCTCACGGGCGAATACGATTTCCTGGACGGCGTTGTCCTCACCAACGGGTGCGAACACATGCGAAGGACCTTCGAAATCTGGAGGGACCAGGTGGAGCCTCCTTTTGTCACGATGCTGTCCGTCCCCCACCGACGCGACGGTGACAATCACTTTCAGTGGTACAGGGACGAGATCACGAAGCTCACGGACGAGATCGGAAAGAAGTACGGCTATCTCCCGTCCAAGGAGTCTCTCCGGAGCGCGGTCAGGACCTATAACCGGTACAGGGAGCTGATGCTGGAATTGTACGGTCTTCGGTCGATAGAACACCCCAAGCTTACCGGGTCGGAGGCGATGAAGATCACTCAGGCCGGTTACTGCATGCCCAAAGAGGCCTTCAACGAGAGGTTGGCCACAGCGATCCAGGAACTCAACGAAAGGCCCGGCATCACGGATGCCAGAGCCAGGCTGATGGTGGGCGGCAGTTACATCGATGACCCCTGGTTCATCGACATCATCGAAAGCACGGGGGCCGTCGTGGTAACCGATGTCCTTTGCACCGGGAGAAAGTACATCGAGGGCATGGTGGACGAAACGCTGGAGCCCGTGGAGGCGATCGCGAGGCGGTACTTCCAGCGGGACCCTTCCTGTCCACGCATGGTCGACGGCTACCCCGAACGAATCGCATTCACCAAGAGGCTCGCACAGGAGGCGAAGGTAGACGGCGTGGTCTTCGAACGCATCACCTTCTGCGACAGCCACACCGTGGAAAACCTGATGGAGAGTGAAGACGTCGAGGAACTGGGCATCCCAACCCTGAACCTGGAGAGAGAGTATCTCGGAGGGGACAAGGGACGTCTCAAGACGCGGGTCCAGGCCTTCCTCGAGAAGATCGGCAAGTGACAACCCTTGGGAAAATCCGCGTAGGGGCTCTCAGAAGCAGGATGGGTCCCCCAAACAGGAGAGATCAGCATGGGAAACAACAGGGCAATCGAGAAGTACGAATACTTCCGACGCGTGGACGCCATATGCGACTTGATTACAGGTGTGCTTGCCACCGGAGCCCAGACGCCCGAAGAACTGGGTGAGCATCTTCCCGGTCTTCTACAGATGGTCCCCGAATACCACGCCTCGCTCGTGCCGAAGGTGTATCCGGATCTGGTCGAGGCCATTCTGAAGCCGAAGAACCGGAACAGTGTCGGGATGTTCATCCTGGCCTTCAAGGACTACCTGACCGCCCTCACCGACAACATGGATGAAGGCCGACCGCTCGTCAGCAACTTCCCCTTCTTCTCACCCGAAATCTTCTTCAGCATGGGGTTGGTCCCCTGCCTCTCCGAGGTGATCCCCTTCGTGATCGCCATCGCACTCACGGACGGCGTCGTGGAGGAGTTGGACGAGTCGGAACGGGACGGGTTGCCGGGACACGTGTGCGGGTTCCAGAAGGTGCCGATGAAAGCAATCGAGAAGGGGCTTCTTCCGAAACCGGACCTGTTTATCACGAACACCGCACCCTGTGACAGCAGCAACATCATGTACCAGCTCATCAAGAAACGGCTGAATGTCCCTGTCATGATGGTGGATTCCCCGTACTACAACGACACCAAGGCCTTCAAGTACTTTCTGGCCGAATTCAAGAAGATGGTCGAGAATCTGGAAAAGGCGACCGGCTCGACCCTGGACGAAGACCGCCTTCGAAGGCACGTGGAAATGGGGAACGAGCAACTGAAATACATGTACGGGCTCCAGGAGTTGCGGCGGCACATCCCTTGCCCTGACCCGGGGATGCACCGCGTGCTCGACACGCTCGCTGTGATGATGACCGGGACGAACGAGAAGCTCGTCGACTACATGCGGATCTGTTACGAAGAGGCCAAGGAGAGGGTTGAACAGGGAACCACATTCCTTCCCGAAGGAAAGAAGGAGATCCGGACCCTGTGGAGCTGGTCCCATCTGCCGAATATGCTCTCCCTGCCGAGCTGGCTCGAGGACGAGTTCGGGAGCACGTTCCTCGAGTGCTCCCTGAGCGTCCTTCCCGCGGAGAACGTGGGGTACGTGGACACGGCCAGCGTCGAGTCGATGATCGAGGGGCTGGCATGGCGTTCCTTCAACTTCCCCATGCATCGGAACGTCATGGGCCACACGGACATCCACGTGAACGACATGTTAACCGTGGCCCGGGCGTACCATGCCCAGGCAGCGCTCTTCGGCGGAAACCAGACCTGCAAGTACGGATGGACGCTGCCCAAAATCATGAGCGACGTCCTGGAAGAGGAACTCGGCATCCCGAGTATCACCTACGAGGTTGACTACCTGGACGCACGGTTCGCACCCCATCCGTCGATCAGGGCCACATTGACCGAGTTCTTTCAAACCTTAGTATAGGGATCAATGAAGGATAGGCAACGATGATTCTGGGTTGTGACATTGGGACGGGTTTTACGAAGGCTGTTGTCCTGCAGGGCGGGGAATTCGTTTACGGGACACGGGTTGAGACACTGGCAAGACCCAACCGGGCGATGGAACTGGCCCTGGAGAACATCACGGCCGAGAAGGGAGTCAAGGCGGACGACTTCGACGATATCGTGGTCACGGGTTGGGGACAGGGGAAGGCCTCGGCCAAGTACAAGACCGCGGCCACGATCAAGTGCCTTGCCAGGGCGGCTGTCTGGGCAGAGCCTTCCTGCAGGTCCGTGCTCTGCATGGGCACTCAACAGAGTGTGGCCTTGTCGGTAAACGACAAGGGAAGGGTGCTTCGGTACATGATGAACGACAAGTGCGCTTCCGGGGCCGGGATGTTCCTCCAGGTCATTCTGGAGGCCTTGGGGTGTTCCGTGGAGGAGTGTGCGGAAATTGCCGGGTCTGCCGACAAGAAGCTCTCCATGAGCAGCCAGTGCGCCGTTTTTGCCGAAAGCGAGGTGGTGAGCCTGATCAACGATGGAGAATCCGTGGCCAACATCGTCTCTGCCATCCTCGACTCCCTGTCCAAAAACATCGCCTCCCTGTGCAAGAAGGTCAATGCAACAGACGCCCTCGTCCTCGGGGGAGGGCTCGCGAACAACGAGAGAATCTTCGAACTGCTCCAGGGAGCCCTCCGGAAGAAGCTGCACGTCTTTCGACCTGAACCGGATCTTATCGCTGCTGTCGGTGCCGCTCTGAGTGCCAACGGAGGAACAACATGATCTTTGCGGGTGTGGATGTGGGATCGATGAGCGCAGAGGCGGTCCTCTTAAACGACAACAAGATGATTGCCTCTTCCATTATCGTCGTGAAGCCGAATCCGGTGGACTCCGCCACGACGGTCATGGATACGGTATTACAGGAGGCAAAGGTTCGGCTGGAGGACATCGCCTTTTGCGTGAGCACCGGGTACGGGCGTGAACGAATCCCCTTTGCCCAGCACAACATCTCCGAGATTTCCTGTCACGGGAAGGGTGCCCGTTGGGCAAACCCGGGAGTGCGCACCATCATCGACGTGGGCGGACAGGACTGCAAGGCGATCCGGGTCGACGAGGCGGGCGATCTGAAGGATTTCGTCATGAACGACAAGTGCGCCGCAGGGACGGGGCGGTTCCTGGAGGGCATCGCAAAAACCTTCGGCGTGCACGTCTCCGAGCTCGGCCGGATGGCCCTGGAGGGGGTCGACTCGGTCCCGATCAGCAGCATATGCACGGTTTTCACCCAGTTCGACGTGATGGTCCACCTCGGGGAAGGGCGAACCATGCAGGATGTGGCGTTAGGGGTTGCAGACACCCTCGCGACCCGGGTGAACCGGCTCGTCGGAAAAGTCGGCCTCGAGGACGAGGTTTGCATTACCGGGGGGGTAGCAAAGAACACGGCTGTCGTAAAGGCCCTGGAAAGGGTGATCGGCAGGGAAGTCTGCGATCTGGGCATCGATCCCCAGATCGTCGGCGCTCTGGGCGCCGCCCTGCTCGCCAAAGAACGCTACGCTAAATCGAGCCCTGAAGAGGATGCCGCGTAGCAACTTCCCACCAAGGGGAGACGTATGCAGACTCTCGCCTCAACCATCTTCATTGTCCTGCACGCCATGATTGTCTTCTATTATTCTTTCTTCAAATTAAATACTTACATTACATATTTAAAGTTAAACACTCGTAAATCTTGTGTTCAGCTTGAACTTACACTCGTATTATGTTGATTTCGGAAGAAAAAGAGGCAATCGGCACGAAGCCCGTGTGCTTCAAGAAAGACTTCAACTCATAGACAGTGGGGGCTGTTTCCATGGGCGACGAACCGGGCAAGAACCCCAGCAAGGACGTCACTCGATTCATGGCCGACGCACGAG
>JAQYVQ010000016.1 GCA_030145435.1 Syntrophobacteria bacterium
CGTCCAGGACGCCGGAGTCCTCGAACCAGTGGCAGTGGAAGTTCCTCAAGGCAAACCAGTTTCGTTCCATAATCTTTCGTGAATCGATGCCGAACATCTTCATGTTCCGATTCATGTATTCATGGAAGACCATACGGCAACTCGGACCCCCCCCGATGTTGTAGAACCGGCGCCAGAAGTCCTCGGGCAGATCGTCTTCGCACGCGTTCGCCAGCAAGAGGCCGGCGTCATGCTCAGTGCAGAGCTCGATACAGGTGTTGATCGGCTGATGGAACATGATCGGGTCCTGGAGAGGGTTTGCGGTCGCGATGTAGGTCTGACGGCAGGATACCCAGTATCGCAGGCCCGATTCCGCAACGACCCTCTCGGCCGCGATCTTGGAACAGGCGTACATGTCGAAGATGCTCGGCTTGAGAGGATCCCCGGTCCTGCCGAGATGGATCGGAGGGAGCCTGTCCCCGGTCTCCGCGACGGTCCCTATGTTCACGAGCTTGATCGCATCCGGGTCGGGCTGGGCCTTGATCGCCTTCACGATATGCTCGGCGGATCCCAAGTTGATCTTCCAGGCGGTTTCCGGATCGTGGTCTGCAGCCGGTGCGATAAAGGCCGCTGGGTGAAGGACGATGTCGGCCTTGGTCACGCACTCGAGGACGTCCTGGTACTCTGTAAGGTCCCCCCAGACGATTTCGAGTGCAGGTTCGCCCGCATAACCCTTCATGGCCTCCCTGTTCTTCTCGGAGGGTCTGGCAAGGGTCACGATGTCGCAGGTCCCCCTTTCGAGAAGATGCCTCAGGGCGGAT
This sequence comes from Syntrophobacteria bacterium, assembly GCA_030145435.1. Classification (GTDB taxonomy): domain Bacteria; phylum Desulfobacterota; class DSWW01; order DSWW01; family DSWW01; genus S015-6. Next base: position 801 of record JAQYVQ010000016.1, read on the forward strand.
CCCCCCATCGTCCCTGTTGCTCCCGTCAGAAACACTCTCTTCCTGGTCATGGTGCACATTCCCCAGTGTGTGGAAGTTACAGTTGCTCTTGACGAATGCAAGATAGTGAAAGCAGTTGCATGCTGTCAAGAATAGGGCGAAGAGACTTGGATTTTCGGATTCGACAAAAACCTTGCCCAGTCAGGGCGTCCTTGTTAGGATGCGGGACACACTCTGAGACCATGAGGAGGACGGAAAACATGAAACAGACGTCTGCACAGCTGGCAGCAGGGCGTTCCATGGACGCGGTGCGAAGAAAGGACAGGGAAGCGTGGTTGAACAATTTCGCTGACGACGCTTGTGTGGAAGATCCTGTGGGGGTATCCCCACTTGACCCCACCGGGATGGGCCAAAGGGGTAAGGAAGCGATCGGGGTGTTCTGGGACACGATGATCGCGCCCGGTCGAATCGAGTTCGCCATGCGGGAATCCTGGCCTGCGGGAGACAAGGCAGTCGCCAATGTGGGGTCCATCTTCAATGAGATGCCGGGCGGGACCAAAATCGAAGCAAAGGGGGTCTATGTCTACCACGTGAATGATGAAGGGAAGGTCATCCATCTTCGTGCATACTGGGACTATGATGCTACCCTGGAGGGTTCCAGCAAGTAGGAGACATCACCTGATCTAACCTCCCTGAGAACAAGCCTTTTTGCACTCTTTTTACATTTCTTTTACCCCTCTCTGACAACTTTCCCGGCGGGCTTCGTTACTCTGGCAGAGAGACTGCGGTCCGTCCGTGGAGGGCAGGTCCTGACCCTGTCTTGCGTTCGGTGAAGCCTACCTAGAAATCATCCTGGAGGTGTCAGTATGAACTGTGATCTACTCGTGATTGGAGCCGGGGGAGCCGGACTGGCCGCGGCTGTTACAGCAGCCGAAGCCGGATCAAGCGCTATCATTCTCGATCGATTGCGCGTTACAGGGGGCGCAACCGTCTTTGCGAAGGGGATTTTTGCGGTGGGGAGCAAATTCCAGAAAGAGCTTGGTATTGATATTTCTGCGGACGAGGCCTTTCTACAGCACATGTTTTACACACACTACCTGGCAAATGCCCGTCTTGTTCGAGCGATCATCGACAAATCCGCAGACACGATCCACTGGCTCGACGAGAGGGGGACGGAATTCATCAAACCGGCGGAGCTTTATCCGGGCGCGCCTCGAACCTGGCACACCATGAAACGCGAAGGGAAGAGCATTACCAAGGCGCTCGAAAAGATCGCGAAGGAATTGGGGGTTCCGATACATTTCCGCACGAGAGCGAAGAAGCTGATCATGAAGGATGGCCGCGTTGCCGGCGTCACTGCGGAAGACAAGGACGGGAACCAGGTGGAATACACCGCCAAAGCAGTGGTCATCGCTTCGGGCGGGTTTGCGAACAACGAAGAGATGATGGAGAAATACACACAGGCAGGTAAACACACGATAGAAATGGCCTTTGGCCAGGTGGCCAAGGAAGGGGATGGGGTCCTCATGGCGTGGGAGGCCGGAGCCGCGAAAGAAGGAACAAGCGTAATTCAGCGGGGACTCGCCGGTGTGATGAAGAAGAAGGAGGTGTTGAAAGAGGCACCAAAAAAGAGCCAATTCGACAAGCACATCACGGCGATTCTGAAGCAGCCCACCTTCTGGGTGAACGCGAATGGAGAGCGGTTTTTCAATGAATGCGAGTTTTCCTTTGCGCACATTGGGAATGCCATGTCCAAACAGCCCGGCCAGGTACTGTTCAACATGTTTGATGACGACTACAGAAAATATATGGAGGAACAGGGTACGGATGTAGGGCTCGGAGTGTTTGCTCCGAAAGGAACAAAGATACCGAGCGTTGTCGAGGCAATTCAGGCGAGTATCGACAAGGACGAGGCATGGGTCTGCAATTCACTCGAAGAGCTGGCAGAGAAGGCCGGTATGGACTATGAGACCCTGAAAGAGAACGTGGATGAATACAATGCGTCCTGTGACAAGGGGCACGATGATCTGTTTGCCAAGAACCCGGAATATATGAAGCCCGTGCGAACGCCTCCCTTCTATGCCATCAAGGGGCACCCGACACATGTAGGAACCCTGGGAGGAATAAAGATCAACCACACGACAGAGGTGATAAGAGAAGACAGCGCGACGGGCTTGGATGTTATCCCAGGCCTGTATGCGGCCGGGAATGTGGCCGGCGGAATGTATGGGGATACGTATGACGCATCACACACCCTCGGCCTTACACTCGCTTTTGCGGTGAACTCAGGGCGTATTGCCGGAGAAAGTGCACTGAAGTACATGGGCAAGTGATTCGTTCCAGGGGAGGGAGAGATTCGTGTTCGAACATCTACTGCAGCCGGGCAGGATAGGGAATATATCCACGAAGAACCGGATCCGGTTCGCCCCTCAGATCACCAATATGTGCGACCCGGAAACCGGGGAGGTCACCGAGCGGGAAATCAACTACCTGGTGGAGAAGGCCAAGGGGGGTGCCGGTATCGTAACCGCACAGGGAGGCTATGTGCAGCCCTTAGGCAAGGGATATCCACGCCAGATGGCCATGGATCGTGACGAGAACATCCCCGGGTTGAGAAAGTTGGCGAAGGCGATCAAGGATCATGGGGCGGTGGCCATGTCTCAGGTCATGCACGTGGGAAGGCTGGCCCATCCGAAATACGCCGGTCTCGATGAGTTGCCCGTAGGTCCCACCGCCATGGAACCGATGATCCCCCGCTTTGAACCCTGCAGGGAAATCGGCAGGGAAGAGATAAAGGAGATCGTGAAGCTGCACGGGGATGCTGCAAAGAGAGGCAAGGAGGCTGGTTTCGAGTGCGTGGATATATGCGGGATCAATGGATACTTCATCCACAGTTTCCTTTGTGCCTGGAGCAATCATCGAACGGATGAATACGGTGGATCCGTGGAGAAAAGGGCCAGGGTCTGCATCGAGATTATTGAAGCGATCAGAGAAGCCGTGGGTGCCGACTACCCCATTTTACTCCGGCTGAATGCAACGGATCTCAAGAATGGCGGCAACCCGGAAGAGGAATACACCCGGATCGCCTTGATGTGCCAGGAGGCCGGAGTGGATGCGCTCAGCGCTGCCGTAGGCATGTATGAATCCGATTTGCCGGCCATAACCTCTGATATCAAACCGGGCCATTGGCTCTACCTGGCGGAGAATTGGAAGAAGGCCGGGGTCAAGGTCCCGATCATGATGGCTTACCGCATGAACAGGGCTGAAATAGCCGAGAAGGCGATCGCTGACGGAATCATCGACTTCTGGGAAATGATGCGCCCGCTGATGGCGGATCCCTATATCCCCCAGAAGCTCGTGGAAGGTCGACCCGAGGACATCGCCCTGTGTGTGGCCTGCAACTACGGTTGTTTCGTAGCGGCGGAGGCGGCACAGGCCTGCACCATGAATCCAAGGTTTGGGAAAGAAGGGGATGAGAGCTTACTCATCAAGCCGGCAGCGGAGAAGAGGAAGATCATGGTGGCAGGAGGGGGGCCGGCCGGGATGGAAGCGGCCAGGGTCGCAGCCCTGCGAGGCCATGACGTAACCTTGTATGAGAAGAGCGACAGGCTGGGAGGACAGTTGAACCTGCTCGCCACAACCCCAAACTGGGATGAGTGGGCGGACGTAGCCAAGTACTTCATTACCCAGGTGCGAAAGACAGGGGTGAAGGTCGAGTTGGGGAAAGAGGTGACCGCCGAGCTGGTTCAAAAGGAGAAACCGGACAAGGTGATCGTCGCCACCGGCCCGATCCTCGACATCCCTCTGGTTCCGGGCGTGAAGGGGAAGAATGTGGTCTCTGCCTTTGACGTGCTGGCCGAAAAGGTCACCGTTGGGAAGCGGGTGGCCGTCTGGGGGGGGAGGCATTTCGCAGTCTACACCGCCGACAAGTTGGCCGCTCAGGGGAAAGAGGTGATCCTTGCCACCGATCTCCCGAAGTGGGGCAGGGGGATCTCTCCGACCATTATCATAGGCTACAAGATTCGATTCAGGATGATTGGCATAAACGCGATGAGAGACGCAACCCTGGACAGCATCACGGATACCGGCATCGTGTTGATTCACAAAGGGGAGGAAAAGGCCTTTGAGGTGGACACGGTGGTGATTGCCACGGTGCAAAGGAACAGGGAGCTTGCCGAGGCATTGGGGGTCGGGAAGGATTTCATCGCAGGGGACTGCAGGGCGCCGCGAAGGGTATTCAGTGCTGTTCACGAAGGTTACGCTGCAGGGCTCA
>JAQYVQ010000121.1 GCA_030145435.1 Syntrophobacteria bacterium
CTTTGGAAGAGGGTTTCCGTTTCGGGTCGGGCACAGGCACGGCCGCAAGCAGGGCCTGCGTGTAGGGGTGACAGGGGCTCGTGTACAGAGAGGCGCTGGGTGCGATCTCGACGATCCTTCCGAGATACATGACACACACGCGATCACTCATGTGTTCCACGACACGAAGGTCGTGAGAGATCAGCAAGTAGGTGAGCCCGTAGGATGCCTGCAGATCCATCATCAGGTTCAGGATCTGGGCCTGGATCGAGACGTCCAACGCGGAGACCGGTTCGTCGGCAATGACCAGCTTGGGCAGGAGTGCCAACGCCCGAGCGATCCCGATGCGTTGCCGCTGGCCTCCGCTGAATTCATGAGGGTACCTGCCTGCGGCGTCGGGCCTGAGGCCCACCACCTCCAGGAGTTCGACCACCCGGTCCTTTCTCTCCTTACGGTTGCCCAGACCGTGGACGAGCATCCCCTCTTCGATCATCGGGCCCACCCGCATTCTCGGGTTCAGGGAGGAATAGGGGTCCTGAAAGATCATCTGCATCTCGCGCCTCAGCCTTCGCAGGGGCTCCTTCGGCAGATGAGTGATTTCCCTGCCGTCGAAATAGATCGAGCCAGCGGAGGGCTCGACGAGGCGCAGCAGGGTCCTTCCCAGGGTGGTCTTTCCACAGCCGCTTTCCCCTACCAGGCCCAGGGTCTCGCCCTTCCGGATCGTGAGATCGATCCCGTCCACGGCCCGCAGCGCTCCGGTGGTCCGTCCAAGGACGCCGGACCTTACGGGAAAGGTCTTCTTCAGGCCCTTGGCCTCTAGCAGGGTTTTGTCTTCACGCAAATCTCGGGGTGCCTCCAGCACGCAGAGCCCCGGCGAAGGTTCTCTGCATCGTCGAACCAGAGGAGCGGCGGCTCCTCCTTTCGGCATTTGTCCACGGGCCATTCGCAACGGTCCTGGTAGCGGCAACCCCGGGGAAGGCGGGTGAGATCCGGGACCCTCCCTGCGATCGCCTCCAGGGGGCGGCGATTCGTGAAATCGGTTCGTTTTCTTGGAAGAGAACGCAGGAGGCCGACCGTGTAGGGATGACGAGGGGCCTCGAACAAGGCGGCCACCGGTGCGTACTCCACGACGCGGCCCGCGTACATGATGGCGACTTCATCCGCTGTCTGGGCGACAACGCCGAGGTCATGGGAGATGAACAGGATCGACATGCCCATCTGCTCCTGCAATTCTCCCATCAGGTCGAGGATTTGTGCCTGGATCGTCACATCCAGGGCCGTGGTCGGCTCGTCCGCAATCAGGAGATCCGGGCGGCAGCTCAACGCCATGGCGATCATTGCGCGCTGCCGCATTCCACCGCTCAGCTCGTTCGGATAGTCCTTCATCGTCTTCTCGGGTGACGGAAGCCCGACCTGGGACAGCATGGCAACGGCCCGGTTTTTGGCCTCCCTGTGAGGGATTTTCTGGTGAAGACGAATCACCTCAGCCACCTGGTTGCCGATTGTGAACACGGGATTCAGCGAGGTCATCGGTTCCTGGAAAATCATGGAGATGCGATTCCCTCGTATGTGGCGCATCTCCTTTTCCGGCATCTTCAACAGGTCCTCTCCCTCGAACCGGATGCTCCCTGCCGCGATCCGGCCGGGTGGGCTCGGCACCAGCCGAAGGATCGACAGGGCGGTAACGGTTTTGCCGCTGCCGGATTCGCCGACGAGACAAACCGTCGTTCCTCGGCGGACGGTCAGGTCGATTCCGTCCACGGCCCAGGCCGGGCCTGTGCGGGTCCGGAACCCGGTCCGAAGCCCCTCAATCTCGAGGAGGGGATCTGTCCGCTTCTGCAAGGGCTTCTTCCTCCAGCTTCTGTAGACGCAGGCCCTGTTCCACTCCGCACGGGACCAGGCCGATTTCCCGGGCGATCTTCTCCGTGTCGAGAGAACAGTCTGTCGCCCGAGGTGCGTCCATCCGGGTCTCCTCCATTCGGACCGGGACGAATCTGTCTTCGTCGAGGCCGAAGATGTAGCAGAACTTCCGGCCGAAATCGTATCGGCTGACTCTCTCTCCGCCGCCCATGTGATAGATTCCGTTCCTGCCGCACCGAGCAAGCCGGAGGACCGCCTCTGCCGTATCGCCCACATACGCAGGGGTGCGGAACTGGTCTGTGTACAGGTGGAGCGTCTTGCCTGCGTCGAGGGCCCTGCGCATCGACAAGGTCCAGTCCCCTCTTGCTCCACGGGTCGTTCCGTAGCTCAGGGCCAGCCTTATGATCACCCAGCGGGTACAGATCCGAAGGACTTCTTCTTCTCCCGCGAGCTTCGTCCTTCCGTATACATTCAGCGGGGCGGGGGCATCCCCTTCGTTGTAGGCGCCCTTCTTTCCGTCGAAGACGAGGTCCGTTGAGAAATAAACCATCGTGGCGTTCCTTGCCTCTGCCCAATGGGCGACCTCCCGGGTGCCCTCCGCGTTGACGGCCTGCGCCATGTGCGGGTCTTTCTCACACTGGTCCGGGCTAACCATGGCCGCTGTATGGATGACCGTGTCCACGGTGAGATCTCCGAGGGCCCTCGTGAAGTTGTCCCGCACGGCGAGATCGAGGGAAAAGACCTTCTCCGCCTTTGCCCGCGGGCTTTGGTTCCCGTAGGCCCGGGCGAGTTCGGCTTCCCGCGCGAACCGGTGGGCAAGGTTTTCACCCACGAACCCACTGGCACCGGTGATTAGGACAGTTCGCATCTTATTTCCTCTTCGCTATCAGCCATTAGCTCCCGCTACCCCGCGTTCGTGCCCGTGTGCGTGGCCGTGCCCGATCAAGACGCGGATATTGCGAGCGAAGCGTGGCAATCTCCCGGCTGCACTTCTGCATTCCCTCTCCCTCAGGGAGAGGGCTAGGGTGAGGGAGTGTGCTTCCCCTCATCCTGACCTTCTCCCCAAAGGGGAGAAGGAATTCACTGTGCGGAGGGATCCCCGCCTGTGCGGAGGGATCCCCGCCTGTGCGGAGGGATCCCCGCCTGTGCGGAGGGATCCCCGCCTGCGCGGGGATGACAGCCCCTATACCCTTTCCCCTTCTACCTTTCACCTTTGCCCTCTTCTTTTCCGTCATACAGCCAACAACAGGCCGAATGGGTTCCCGAGAAGTCGAACTCGCGCGGATACTCGCCCGAGCATCTCTCCATCGCCTCCGTGCAACGTGGGTGAAAGTAACAGCCTGAAGGGGGATGGACCGGTGAAGGCGTATCGCCTGAAAGCCGGATCTTCTTTATGCCTGTTGAGGGGTCGATCTGTGGGACCGCAGAGAGGAGTGCCCGCGTGTAGGGATGCATCGGGCTCAGGAAGATCTCCTCGGTCCGGCCCCGCTCCACGATCCGCCCGAGATACATCACACAAACCTCGTCCGCCAGATACTCCACGACCGAAAGGTCGTGAGTGATGAAGAGGTACGTCAGGCTCAACTCCGCCTGCAGCTTCTTAAGGAGGTTGATGATCTGTGCCTGAACCGAAACGTCCAGGGCGCTCGTCGCCTCGTCGCAAACGATGAATTCCGGGTCCACGGCCAGACAGCGAGCAATAGCGATCCGCTGACGCTGCCCTCCTGAGAACTCGTGCGGATA
>JAQYVQ010000143.1 GCA_030145435.1 Syntrophobacteria bacterium
CTCGATCACGCTCTCCTCGCTGACCTCCTCGCCCGGCTTCGGAACCACGATGGCCATCCCGACTTCCCCCCACTTCTCATCCGGGATTCCGATGACGCCCACGTCACCTACCCGGTCGAAGCCCATGATCGCGTCCTCGACTTCGGCAGGGTAGACGTTCTCTCCACCGCTGATGTACATGTCCTTCTTGCGATCGATCAGGTACAGATACCCTTCCTCATCGTAGTAGCCCATGTCGCCCGTGTGGAGCCAGCCGTCCACGATCGACTCGGCAGAGGCCTCGGGTCTTCTCCAGTATTCTCTGATGACGTTCGGGCCACGCACGATGACTTCCCCTGTTTCTCCCGCTGGAAGCTTCTCCCCTTCGAGGTTTACGACGTTCACGTCCAGGTGGAACACCGGTTTGCCGCAGGAACCGAGTTTGCGCAAAGCGTCCTCTGCGCGCAGAACCGTGATCGCAGGGGCCGTTTCGGTCATTCCGTATCCCTGGCTGAAGGTAACCCCGCGCTTCATGTAGGTCTCGATCAGAGGGCGCGGGCATGGAGAGCCGCCCGCAAGGAACAGGCGGATGCTCGACAAATCCGCGTTCTCGAACTCAGGGACTTGTGTCATAAACAGGAACATCACCGGAATGCCGAACATGACGGTCACCTTCTCGTCCTCGATCAAGCGGAAGATTCCCGAGGGGTCGAAGAACCGCTGGATCACCATCTTGCAGCCCACGTACAGGCTTGGGATCGCAGAAACTCCGAGGCCGCCCACGTGGAACATGGGCGCGCAAACGATCTGAACGTCCGTGTGGCTGAAGGAGTAAATGGGCACGGAGTTGATGCAGTTCCACTGGATGTTGCCCTGGAGGACGACGGCCCCCTTCGGCCTGCCCGTGGTCCCTGACGTGTACATGATGAACTCCGGGTCGTCGTAGGTGACTTCCGAATCCGGCTTGGGTTCTTCCTCGGACCGGTTCGCGACCCAGGCTTCGTATTCGTTGTCGCTCTCGGCGCCTCCCGCCAGTTCGCAGATGAACTGCTTCACGCTCGGGACCTTTCCCCGGATTTCCTCCACTAGGGGCAAGAACTCGGGTGAGTAGACGAGCATGACCGGCTCGGAATCGTTGAGGATAAATTCCAACTCGGGGGCGGCCAGCCGGAAGTTCAGGGGGACCATGACCCCGCCGAGCTTGCACAGGGCCTGGAGGATCTCCAGGTACATATGGGTGTTCGCCAGGAGAACGGCCACCCGATCGCCCTTCTTCACCCCTGCCTCCTGTAAGGCATGGCCCAGGCGGTTCACCCGAAGGTTGAACTCCCCTTTCGTGAATGCGAGGTCTCCGCATTTGATGAGGGCTTCGTGAGGATAGCGCTCTGCCCACCTTGTCGACCATTCTCCTACGTTCATCTCTCTCCCTCCTCGCGCATCTTCAGACTCGTTCGAGAACCTACCATAGCGGACTTTCCCGAAAATGCAAAGGGGAAAGACTTGATTAATTCTTTACTTTAACTTTTTCCTTTAACATATTATTTTTATTAGTTAATCATAAAGATGTGTGAAGGGATAGTGGAGCGTCAAGGAAGAGCATGAGGCGAGGCTCAGGTTGGCGGCCTAATAGGGATTAGCAGAAAAAGAAGAACGGGATCACAGAAATCCCCTGCAACCCCGTCTGATTTCCCTGGAGCCGGCGGGCGGTGTTGAACCGTCGACCTGTGATTACGAATCAGATGGGCAGGAATGGTAAACATCTAAATTCGTTTCGTATTTTCTTGACTGCCTGCACGCTGCCTGCATTGGAAATCGGGCTTCTCGCTCTCGAGAATGGGCTGTTTTTACAAAGACCGGGGTGCGACCTCAGCCTTGACGGGGAATGAGAATGGTGTATAATGCCGATGTATACAACAATGGAGGCATGACATGGTACGTACGCAGATATACTTGACAGAGCGCCAACGTGAAGAACTCGCTGCTATCGCCAAGACCGTTGGGAAGAAACAGAGCGAACTCATTCGAGAGGCTGTAGATCGCCTCATCGATCAATTGGGCCGCGGTCGGCGGGAGGCGGTATTGCGCAAGGCAGCCGGAATCTGGAAGAACCGCAAGGATCTTCCAGATTTCAAGGCAGTGCGAGCCGAATGGGACAGGAATTGATGATGGCGGGGTCAATCCTTCTTCTCGATACAGATGTCCTTGTTGACTTTCTCCGGGGCCACGGCGAAGCGGTGGCTTTCGTCAACGCCCATTCTGCTCGAATCATCCTGTCATCCATCGTCGTTGCCGAGCTTTACGCTGGAGTCAGGGGAGATAGAGAACAAGCTGTTTTGGAAGCCCTCGTATCCCTCTTCCGTGTTGTCCCCGTAAGTGGGGAGATTGCGAAGACTGGCGGGCTCTACAAGCGCGATTACGGCAAGTCACACGGCGTTGGCCTCGCGGACGCCATCTTGGCTGCTACCGCAGAATCCGAAAATGCGGAACTGAAGACCCTCAATACGAAACACTACCCTATGTTGCAGGGCCTCAGGCCAGCCTATACGAAGTAGAAGGCTGCCAAGCTGCTCACGCGTGCGAGACAAGTCTCGCTGTGGACGGGTATGTGCTCCCACGCTTGCCCTCTGTTTCCTCAACCTACACGACCGCATTTTCTCGCTTGTCTTCTCCTGTACATTGACAACACACATGTAGTGGGCCTAGGCCGATTAGCCGATGATTGCTTTGCTGACGGGTGGGATTGCGCATTCACTGAATTCCAGCAAGGATTCTCCAGACTCGGAGAGTGGGGGATAGCGTGGGGGATTAAGGAATCATCAAGAAAAAAAGGGGCCTACGATTACTCGTAAGTCCTTGATTTTAAATGGAGGGCGATGCGAGAATCGAACTCGCGACCTTCGGTTCCGGAGACCGACGCTCTATCCCCTGAGCTAATCGCCCATTTCTCAGGATGTACCCTATTCTGTGTTTAGCACCGCCCTTCCGGTTTGTCAACGAACCGAGGGGCCTTAACCCACTGACGAACCTTGAAAAATCGATTTCCATCGACCTCGCAGCCAAAGGGGAAAAACGAATTCCAGGGGCGTCCTCTGACAAACAGAAATCGATCGTGTATCCTGGAAGCTTCAACACAATGAAGAGAGAGAGAAGATGATCATATACAACCTCTTTCCCCTTCTGGCAGGGCCTTTCCCGACGTGGAAGGCACATTTCAACCGGGCGTCGGCCATGGGGTTCAACTGGATCTTTGTGAACCCGATTCAGCTTCCGGGCGCCTCCGGCAGCCTCTACTCGATCGCGGACTACTTCCGGTTCAAC
>JAQYVQ010000146.1 GCA_030145435.1 Syntrophobacteria bacterium
ATGAACAGACCCTTCTTGTCCCGGAAGTGCTTGTAGAAGGTGCTCCGCCCGATGCGGGCGGTGGCCACCATGTCGGCGATCGTGGCTTTTTCGTACCCCTTTTCACGAAACACCTGAATCGCGGAGGTGACGATCCCATCCTTGACGGCCGTGCTGTCTTCGGCCCTGTCTTTTCCCCTCGTCCTTTCACCGTCCTCGATCATGCCGATGATCTCTTTGATCTTGGAGAGGGGCTGGTTCCCTTCGGCCTGAATCTTCTTGATGAGCCTGAGCCGGTGAAGGTGCCCTGCGTCATAGTATGCCCGGGTGCCCCCGGTCTTTTTCGGTCCGGGGACGAGGCTCTCGCGGATATAAAACTTGATCGTGGACAGGGGGAGATCCGAAAGGCTGGAGAGTTCGGATATGGTCATTGCCCTGCTTGCTTCTTCCACACGGAGCAGCCCTTTTACTATCCGATTTTACAGATTATCCACTATCTCATTATCTGAGACTGCTGAGAAAGCGAGTGGCCGGCCTCTACTGTTTCCCTCCGAAGACCATAAACCATGAAGAGGCACGTGTCAATATATTTGTATTGAAAATAGATGCTTATCTTGCAGAGGGGCGAACTCGTTTCCAGATTTGTTCTTCTTGACAGGGTTCCAAAAAGCATGTAAATATCTGTTGGAAAAGTTAGTCCCATTTTCGGACCGTACAGTCCACGTTGCCCCAAAAACCGGAGTGACCTTTCATGAACATCATCGCGTGCGTCAAACAGGTACCCTATCCCGACACCCCGGCGTCCGCTTACGGAGTGGACAACGTTGGGAAGCGGATCACCCTGCCCGAGGACGTGCCCCTCGTGATCAGCCCCTTTGACGAGAACGCCGTGGAAGCCGGGCTTCAGCTCAAGGACCAGGTCGGTGGAAGACTGACCACCATCAGCCTGGCCACCCGGCCCGCGGACAGCGTCATTCGCGACCTCAAGCAGACGCTGGCCATGGGCGCGGACGAGGCGATCCTCCTGGACGACCCGGCCTTTGCCGGGGGTGACAGCTGGTCCACCGCGCACAGTCTCGCAATGGCGATCCGGAAGGTGGGCGAATACGACCTGATCCTCTGCGGCCTGCAGGCCGCGGACTGGGACGCCGGCCAGGTCGGCCTGGGCATCGCCGAGATCCTGGGGTTGCCTGCGGCCACCTTCGTGACAAGAATCGAACCGGGTGACGGGTGCGTGCGGGCAAGGTGCATCATCGAAAACGGGTACGATCTGCTGGAATTGCCCGTTCCCTGTGTGCTCACCGTTGCCAGTGACGAGGCCCTGACGCCCAGGATCGCCCCCCTTCCCGGTATCATCAAGGCAAAGAAACGGAAGATCCCGGTCTGGTCCGCGTCCGACCTCGAGGCCGACACCGCGGTGGTCGGGGCCTCAGGGGCCAAGACGGTCTTGCAGGAACTGGCCCTCCCCGAATTCGAAGGGGTTTGCGAGTTCATCACCGCAGAAGGGTTGGACCAGGCGGCTGTCATGCTCGCCGACAGGCTGAGAAGCGAGAAGATCCTTTAACGTGAGAGAGGTTTCCGATGGCGGATCACAAGGGGGTATTCATCTACGGTGAGATCAGCGAAGGCAAGCTTGCCCCTGTCACCCTGGAACTGCTCGGCATCGGCAGAAGGCTCGCGGACGCGAGGGGCGAGGAATGCGCGGCCGTCCTGATCGACAGGAAGGCGGACGACTGTGCACGGGAAGCAATCGCCTGCGGTGCCGACCGGGTCTACGTTGTTCAGGACGCACCCACAGAGTTCTTTGAAGGGGCATCCTTCACTGCGATCCTGGAAAGGCTCTGCACGGAGACGGCCGCACCGGCGATCCTGCTCCTGGGGCAGACCATCACGGGCAGGGATCTGGCCCCCCGGCTGGCTTTCCGCCTGAAGGCAGGGCTCGTGATGGACTGCGTGGGCCTGGCCATAGACCCGGAGACCAGGAACCTGATCGCAAAGAAACCGGTTTCCGGAGGCAACGCGCTGGCCACCTACGCTCTGAAAGACGGTGGGCCGCAACTGGCCACCATCAGGCGCCGGGCCATGGAGCCCTTCAAAGGGGACGAAAGACGCCAGGGGGAAATCGTGAACGTCCCCGCAGGCGTTGACGCCTCCGAAGTCAAGGCGAAGCGCATCGAACGAGTCCTGGAGGAATCCGAGGGCCCGAGCATCGAGAACGCGGAGATCGTCGTGGGTGGGGGAAGGGGGATCGACTCGACCGAGGAGTTCGAGGAGTACATCACAAAGGGCCTTGCCAGGACGCTGGGAGCCGGGGTGGGCGGCACGAGGGGCGCGGTGGACGCCGGACTGATATCCGAACAGAGTCAGGTGGGACTGACCGGGAAGATCATCGGACCGAACCTGTACTTCGCGGTGGCACTCTCCGGGGCCATCCAGCACATGGCCGGCTGCTCGGGCGCGAGGAACATCGTCGCCATCAACCTGGACGAGAACGCTCAGATCTTCAAGTTCGCCAGGTTCGGCATCGTGGGCGACTACAGGCAGGTGATCCCCCCACTGATCGAAAGACTCACAGAACTTCTGTCCACTTAACAACCACTTACAAATCGGGGACAGCCACCGAATAACACCGAACGAGGGAAACATGCTATTCGGTGGCTGTCCCCAATTAATTCCCAATTGTCGAATATTGCGAGGGCGCGGCAGCGCCCGCGGCAATCCCCCGGCACAGTTGGCCGTCATTCCCGCGAAAGCGGGAATCCAGGGGCAGGGAGTCGGGCGAGTTAAGAATGAGCAGAAACGTAGTATACGAACGCAGCGAGGGTCCAAGATGCGAACCGAAATCTGCGACAAGCTCGGGATCGAGTACCCCATCTTTGCCTTCAGCCACTGCCGTGACGTGGTGGCCGCGGTCAGCAGAGCCGGGGGGCTCGGTGTTCTGGGTGCGGTCGGATTCTCGCCGGATGAACTGAAAGCCAATCTGAAGTGGATCGACGCACACGTAGGCGATCAGCCCTATGCGGTCGACGTCGTCATCCCGAGCAAGTACCAGGGCAAGGGCGAAGACATGTCTGCCGAGGAACTCGAGAAGGCGCTCAGCGCCTCGATCCCTCAGGAGCACCGCGATTTCGCAAAGAAGCTCCTGGCTGAAGCGGGCGTTCCCGAGCTCCCGGAGGGACATCCGGTCCAGGAGCTTCTGGGCTGGACCGAAACCACGGCCTGGCCCCTCGTGGAGATCACTCTCGGGCACGACAAGGTGCGTCTCGTTGCGAACGCACTCGGCACGCCCCCGGCGGACGTGGTCAAGGAGATCCAGGATTCCGGGCGAATGGTCGCAGCCCTGTGCGGCAGCGTGAAACACGCCCTCGCGCACAAGCAGGCCGGCCTCGACATCATCGTCTGCCAGGGCTCGGAAGGCGGCGGCCACACGGGTGACGTGGGCAGCATCGTGGTCTGGCCCGAAGTGATCGACGCGGCCGATCCGGTGCCCGTGCTCGCTGCCGGGGGGATCGGCACCGGACATCAGATGGCGGCCGCCATGGCCATGGGGGCGGCCGGTGTCTGGACAGGCACCATCTGGCTCACCACCGCGGAGTCCGATTGGCCGCCCGCGCAGAAGGAAACCTATCTGAAGGCCACCAGCCGCGACACGGTCCGCACGCGCGCCTGGACCGGAAAACCGTGCCGCGTCCTCAGGAACGACTGGACCGATGCCTGGGACGCAAACGACACGCCCGACCCGCTGGGCCTTCCCTTGCAGTACATGGTGACTTCAGACGCGGTGGTGCGGGGACACATGTACGCCAGCCAGGCCCAGTCCGTGGGGTTCAGTCCCGCCGGGCAGATCGTGGGCTCGGTCAGTGCGGTCAAGCCTGTCCGATTGGTCATTCAGGAGATGATCGAGGAGTACCTCGACGCGGTGGAACGGCTCAACGACCTCATGCCCGAGTGAACAGTCCCCCTATTGCTGCGGGAGAGACGTCCAACCTGCGCTCCTGGGTCCCGCGCCTTCGCGGGAGCATGTTTCGCGCGCCTCGCATTCATCTCACGTCCAGTCTGAGCCCATCAAAATAATCCACAAGCCCGCCCTTGGGTTTTCCGATTTGAACAAGCCGGATGGCGTCATATTCGCAGGCATGCTGACATACTCCGCAGCCTACGCATATGTCTTCTTGCACCCAGACCTTATTGCCATTCTTCTTGATCGCGCCCGCGGGACAAGCCGAGACGCATTTGTTGCACCCCTTGCAGGCAGGAAGCGCCTTGGCAACGAACCCGACATTTATGAAATTGTGACGATAGATATCCGGAGGATAGTATTTCAGGTTCTTCATGGCGACACAGCAGCAGGGACAGCACAGGCAGAGCTCTATGAACTTGTGATGTTGTTCCTCCGGGATTCCCATGACCTGTTCCTCTGCCTTAGCGTGGGCCGCGATGGGAACGAGGCCATGCTTCTCCGCCTCTCGGACGTGTTTTTTGGCTTCCTCAGCGGTTACTACCCTGCCATGGTTTCCTTTGAGTAACGTCTTTGCTCCCTCTCCGAACATGAGACAGCCAAAGTCGACAGGATAATCCTTGCACTCCATCCCCTTGCGGCACAGGCACTCATCAAGAATGATCATGAAGCCGGCACTGTCAATAAAATCATCAATCAATTGATGGGGTACCACGGCGTTCTTGGATTTCTTCACCTGAGCATTCAGCGGGATAATCCTGGATCGGATCTTCGGATTCTCAACAGGGCCAAACATGCCATCCACCATCTTCTGATACCACTTCTTGTGGGCAACACGGGGGCTCAACCAGTTCGAGTAACGGATTGCCTTTGAGAGATCCAGGAAGTCCTCACGAGTGAAGATGTATTCTCGGCCTTGCAGTCGATCCCCCATCTTTCTTCCAAGCCATCTGCCAATGTGGCGCAAATCGTTGACGGCACTGAGATAGTTGTCCCTTCTATTCTTCATCGTTTGCTGCTCCTGAGATCGTGTTTCGGATGAAATCAGGGTAGGTGGTAAGGAGTAGTGTGTCAAGAGAGAAGAACACGCAGGATATTGTGGATGCCTGGCCTTCTTCGTGATCTTTACTTTGACTCGGGTTTTTGGTCTACCTATAATCTCTTGACGGAAATGATCCTTGAATAATGAAAGGGGAATGAAGAACATGGGCTTGATAACTGTAGATGCTGAAAAATGTACTCATTGCGGGAACTGTCTGGAGGAATGCCCTTTTCGTTTGCTGGAAATGAAGACAAAGGGTTCTCTTCCCACCCCAAAAGAAATCGAGGTGCGGTCGGCTGAAGAACGATGCATCAATTGCGGCCATTGCATGGCTGTCTGCCCTGTGGGCGCGCTGACACTTCATGGTTCATCCCACGGC
>JAQYVQ010000211.1 GCA_030145435.1 Syntrophobacteria bacterium
GATTTGTGCAGGGCGACTTCGGGGGAGGGAGAGACGGAGCCCAAGCAAATCGGAGAGGGAACCCAGGACAGCACCGATTGGCAAGACTCTCCTGAAACATAGCGACGGTTTCCAAGTCATCCCTCTAGTGAATCACCACGATCTTGATGTTGCCCGGGGAGCGGGCCCGGTCGAAGGCGGCGGGCAATTCACTTGCAGGGAGGGTTTCGGTGACGATCGCTCCGAGGTCGATCCCTCTTTCCAGCAACGTCTGCATGATCGGCAGGGCACGGCGGAAGTCTCCGCACCTCGAGGTGCCGATCTTGATTCCCCTTTCGAGTATCGGGGAGAGCAGCCCGGCCCTTGGCTGTCCCACGTCCGCCACGAGGATCCTTCCTGTCGGCCGGATGATGCCCTGCTCCCGGTCGGGCCAGGGACGGAGGAGTCTGTCCACCGATTCGATCGACTCCACGACTGCCAGGGACGCCTGCGGGGCGTCGCCTGACCGAACATCCTCGGAAACCGTGCGCAGATCATCCTCCCCCCGGATCCGGACGGTACGGTACCCTGCCCGCTCGATGCTTTGAACCCTCTCGGCCGGAATGCCGGAGCCGCAGATCAGAGCGGTGCTCTGCGACCCAGGCTGCGAGGGACCGGGGGGGGCTTGCTCGCTTCCCAGAGGCCCGAGGGAAACCTCGTCCACGACCAGCTCCGTGGCATGCGCGAGGCCCATGGAGGCGAGGCCTGTTGTGGACTTGAGATGCACCTCTCGGGAGGCAAGCTCCAGCGCCACCTCGAGTCCCTGAGGGCTTCCGGTGGATTCGAAAACGACATGGAAAGGCGGGGGGTCGTGTGCACCGGCCATAACAGCTTCCGCGTCCTCCCAGGTCCGGTCGGCGCCCAGGGCAGTGGCGACCCGCAGGCGTTCCCGGTTCCGGTCGATCGCCTCGATCGAGAAGCTGCCCCGCATCTTCTCGCGCCTGCCGTTAAGGGCTGCGACGATGAGCAGACCCAGTCGTCCGGCGCCCAGGACGGCTACACGTTCCAGGTCGGCGAAGTCTATCTGTTCGGTTGCGTGGAGTGCTGCGGCAAAGGGCTCGATCAGCACCGACACATCTGAGCCCACGGTCGTCGGAACTTCCACGACGTTGTGTTCCGGTACGAGTATCCAGGGCGCGAAGCCTCCGGGCAGCCTGTCGATCCCGAGTGTCAATCGATCCGGGCAGTGCGTGGGCAGGCCCTGTCGGCAGAACGGGCAGGCCTCGGCAAGGGGGGACCCCGTTGCGTGGTGGGAGGCATTGATCTCTGCAGCCACCGTCTCCCCGGACTCGTCCTCAGCGATGACCTCGTGGCCCGTGATCTGGGGCAGAGAATAAGGGAGATTATGGCGCGCAAGATCGGTTGAGCAGACACCGCACAGGATCGATTTCAGGAGGCGGTATCCTTCCGGCAGGACCAGGTGCTCCTTTCCCTCCCGAAGGATGCGCCAACCCGTTTTCGCATCCCCTTCATAACGATACGAGGCTTGCTGAAAGGACGCGTCCTTCGTGTACTCGAGAGCGCTGAAATCCAGTGCATTCATTCCTTCGGGGCCTCCTCATCGTCAAGGATCATCTCTTTCCGATTGCAGCAACACCTCGTTCATGCTTCCGGTTCGGTAGCCTTCCAGGTCCAGGGTCACGTAGGCAAAGCCCTGCTGCTTGAAGAACCCGATGATGGCCTCCCGATGGGTCAGGAGTTCCGGAAAGGCCGCGGACGCCACCTCGATACGGGCCAGGTTGCCGTGGTAGCGGACCCGAACCGAGCCCTGTACACGTTCCAGGAGGAAGGCCTCGCAACGGTCGATGCGGGTGAGGGCCTCCTCGGTGATCTCCGTGCCGTAGGGAATCCGTGAGGCCAGGCAGGCCAGGGAAGGCTTGTTCCAGGTGGGAAGGTCCATTTCCTGGGAAAGGGCACGGATTTCGGACTTGCCGAGCCCCGCTTCCTGGAGCGGGCTTCGCACCCCAAGCTCCTTTAGGGCCCGAAGACCGGGTCGAAAATCCGAGAGATCGTCGACGTTGGATCCGTCGAGGACGACTTCACAACCCTCCTGCATTCGGATCTCTTCGATCTTGGAGAAGAGATGCTTCTTGCAGTGGTAGCACCGGTCCGGCGGGTTGGTCCGGAACCCCTCCAGGTTGATCTCATCCCCTGTGATTTCGCGATGATCGGCCGAGAACAGCCGGGCCAGACCTCTCGCCGCCTCCTGCTCCTGCTGCGGGTGGGTAGGAGAGAAGGCCGTGACCGCGATTACCTTTCTTCCGGGATCCTTGCCGAGCACGGCAAGGAGGAAGGTAGAGTCCACCCCGCCGGAGAAGGCGAGCACCACCTTCCGGAGGGGCGCGAGCAGAGTCTCGAGTCGCTCGAGCTTGTGGGCCGCCTCGGGTGTCGGGCGGGGGTTGCTGCGATCCGTTCTTGCTTCGTCCATAATGAGGGTGGCCTCGCAGGGTGGTCAGAATGACATGGTATACATATAATATTATTTCGAATTGGGGCTCGCCATGCAAGGCGGGCGGACCGAGAAGGTTTCACAAGGAGAAGAGGTCGATCCGTTTTCGGCCTTTCAGGAGTCGTGCAGGGCATGCCCGCCTTCCCTTTCAAAAACCTCGTGCTCATCACCCTGGACTGCGTCCGGCCGGACTTCCTCGGCTGTTATGGGTGCCAGGACGTACAGACGCCCGCCCTGGACCGTATGGCGTCGCGCGGCGTGGTTTTCGAGCAAACCATCACACAGGCCCCCAACACGTGGGTCTCTCACGCCGGCCTCCTGACGGGCCTGTACCCTCCCCTGCACGGCTTGCGCACCCCGTACGATCGTATCGATCCCGGGGTCCCCACCCTCGCCTCCCTCCTCGAGGAGCAGGGATACCGGTGCGCAGGCTTTCCCGGCAACGACCTGGTGGGCAGCCGATCCGGCTTCGGGAAGGGCTTTGACCTCTATTTCGAGGACTATGCATTGGGGGGTCAGGGGGCGGACGAGCAGGGAGGAATGACCGCAAACAACCGAAACCGCTGGCAGGACGTGCTCAAGGCAGCCGGGGGATGGCTCGATCGGCAAGAGGGTCCGGTGTTCCTCTGGTTTCACTATCTGGATACCCACCATCTCCCGGAGTTCGACCTTCCGGAGTATTACCGCCACAGTCAGGACCCCTTGTGGCAGTTCTACGAGGGCAAGATCTCGTACGCAGACCAGTGTTGCGTTCGGGCAGTCCTGGACCTGCTCATCCGGAACGGGTGCTATGAGGATACCCTGCTGGTCGTCCTCTCGGATCATGGCGAAGAGCTCGTCCGGGGCATGTCCCCGGTCCATAACGGCCTGCTTACCGAAGGCGTTCTCCGGGTGCCGTTGATTTTGTTCGGTGAGCACATTCCCTGGAAGGGTCTGCGCGTTCCGGGCCAGGTCAGGACGGCAGACATCGTCCCGACCTTGATCCGCGGCGGGTTCGAACCTGCCGAGGCTTGCCCGGAGTCGATGGGGCATGCCTTTTCCGGGGTCCCTCTGCCCCTGCCGGGGCTCGACCGAAGGGGTGGATACGCTGAGGAAAGGGAGCTTGCCTATGCGGAGAACGAGCCCCTCGGGCTTTCCTGCGTACGCTCCGAGCAGTGGAAGCTCGTAGCGGGGCCGGAAGGGGATAGGTTCTTCGATCTTCCTGCGGACCCTGGGGAGCAGAGAAATGTAATTGATCGCCATCCCAGTACGGTGAAATACCTCCAGGAGACGTTGGCAGGCATACGATCCTCACGGCTCCCGGGGGAAGGGGTGGCCGCAGAACGTGAGGAGGAAGAGACGCGTAGGCTGCTGCGGGCCTTGGGTTACCTGGAATGAGCCGGTTTCGACCTGAAAGAGCGAATTCGATCGGGATCATCCTTCACTACGAGTGCACTTACCGCTGTGCCCATTGCCTGTACGCCTGCCGCCCGGGGCTGAACGAGACGATCAGGGCCGAGGATCTCGACCTCCTCGTGGACTCCATCCACCGTGCCTGCCCAACCGCGTATATACATATCGGCGGCGGAGAACCCTTTGCCCACCTCGATCGGCTGCTTGCCGTGCTGGAACAGATCCGGCGTAGAGGGCTGTTCCTGGAATACGCGGAAACGAACGGGTTCTGGGTAACCCGGGAGGATGCACGGGACCGCCTCCGCATGGTTCAGCATGCGGGGTGTCCGCGTCTCCTCCTGTCCATATCCCCCTTCCACAATGCCTTTCTTTCCTGTCGGGACAACGTGCGGGCCTACGAGATGATCGTGGATGTCTTCGGCCCGGAAGGGATCTTCCCCTGGCACCCGGCGTACTATCCCTTCCTGGAGCGCGTGGACCCGGACCGCCCGGTTCCCTTCGAGGAGTATGCCCGTCACTTCAGCCGTGAGGAGATGGCGGGCCAACTCACACGGATCATCTACCTGCACCCGGCGGGCAGGGCTTCCCTGAGCTTCGGGCACTTTCTGGGCCGGCGCCCTGCAGGGGCCTACGACGGAAAGCAATGCAGCCGGGAGCTTTCCTCTCCAACGCACGCACATGTGGATCCGTCCGGACACTACCTGACCGGATTCTGTACAGGGCTGCAGATTGGTAACGAGGATGCCTTCGATCTGGAGAGGCTCTACAGCGAGGGGATTCTTTTGTCCGACTACCCCATTCTCGAGATGCTGGTTCAGGGAACCCTGGGCGACCTTCGCTGCCATGCCGAGGGCCTGGGCTTCCGGCCGGATCCAGGGGGATACGTCTCAGCCTGTCATCTCTGCGGAGCGATTCGAACCTGGCTCTATCATCACCTTTCTGGCGACGGGAGGCCTGCAGAATTGACACCCGGCTTCTTCTACGAAGAAATGGGCCGCCTTTTCGCCCTCTCGCCCAACCCTTCGAATTCGACGAGTGAACAATAGGGAGGCTTCCGTGCCGGCTCTTGTGCGTCTAAACATGCTCACCCCTCAAGGGATGCTGAACGAAAAGATCGAGATCGAAGTGGGCCAAGGGATCCGGCTCGACAAGCTGCTGGGTCGTCTCGACAAGATGGCCAAGCCCGAGAAAGGCTTCTTCCGAGCCGTTCGCAAGGGGCGACAGGGGGTTACCCTGCTGCTGAACGGGGATCGCCTGGACGTTTCCGAGGCCCGCAAGACAGTCATCCGGGAAGGCGACGAACTGGCCATTCTCTCCCCCATCTCCGGCGGCTAGCAGGCCGTTCCAAAACGCCCATCTGCGGCGCTTGTTGCGAGCGAAGCGTGGCAATCCCCGTGCTTCCCAGCATCCCAAATGGCTGCCTGCGGCGTACGGTGTACGCCTCATCGTTACATGGATCCCAGCCTTCGCGGGGACAAGTTTCGTGCGCCTTGCATATGGACGTTTTGGAACGGCCTGCGCATAAGGTTTCGACAGTCTGCAGGAGGTGAGGCGTGGGGCAGCTGGCGCTAGCCCTGTTCCGAATTCGATTTGTGCAGGGCGACTTTGTAGGGGGAGGGAGCGACGGAGCCCAAAAAAATCGAATTCGGAACAGGGCTAGTGCTTAATGAGTTTCAGGAAGTTCTTTACCAGGAAGGGATTGAAGGTGGTTCCTTTTTCCGACTCGAGGACGTCGATGATCTGTTCCAGGGGCTTGGGCTCCCTGTAGCACCGCCTGCTGCGCATGGCATCGAACACATCGGAAATGATGAGCATCTGGCTTACGATGTTGGGTCTCCAGTTCTGAGCAATGTGGGGATAGCCGGACCCGTCAAATCGAAGGTGGTGTTCCAGGGAGGCGAGCACGGAGAGCTTCGGCACCCCCTCCAGGCCAAGGATGTAGCGAGCCCCTCGAACGGTGTGGCTCTCCATAATGGAACGCTCCTCAGGTGTCAGTGCGCCCGGTTTCGACAAGATCTCTTCGGGAATGAGCAACTTGCCCGCATCGTGCAGGGCGGACGCCATTCCGATCTCGTAGAGCTTGTCCCCTTGGAAGCCCAGGGATTCGGCCTGGCTCATCGTCAAGATGCACACATTGACCACATGGGTGAAGGTGTACTCGTCCGCGGACTTGAGCGACGCCAGCATGCGGATCGGGCTGACACCGTGTGCGAAGGCCCTGGCGAAGGTGTCGACCACCTCTCCCAGCCCCCTCGCGCTGAACGTCTGTTGACGTGCGATCTTGTCGTAGATCTCTTTGATGTCCTCGAGCCTGGCCCGGCAGAGGGTGTTCATGGCAGCGATCTGTTCCTCTTGCTCTTCCGACAGAGGTCCATCGATGGCCTGTACGTCACCGAAGTCGACCCGAATGTCGAGCTTGCCCAGCTTGACGTGGTCCCGGCCGCGGACCGACCCTTGATCCGTGGCGATCAGGTCTCGCAGGAAACCCTGAAGCTCCTCCTTGGTGATGTTGGAAACAAAGGTCACCCTTTCGATCGCCGCCTCGCGAATGGTCCGGATGAACTGGTCGAAGTGAGGCCCCACGTCCGGGAGAGGTCTCTGATCGGAGACGACACGGTCGTTGACCAGCAGAAGGGTCGTCTCCTCCTTGTTCAGGAGGAATTTCGTGAGCTCGAAGTGCGCGGTCTCGACGTACTTCTGCACCTGCGGGTGCTGATCCGGGTACAACCGCATGCTGGTGATTGCGCCGCTCAAGTTCGCGACCACGTCATGGATTTCGCTGTGCGGATCGAATTGCAGCGCTTCCATCGACATCCTCAAGCCTCCCCTGTTGTGGATGGAGATTCGATCGGCCCGCCCTCCCGCGTCGGGAGACTCTCCCGGCAGGCGGTTCGAATCCGCGTGTCTTTGGACTGCGAGCCCATTCGGAGGAGAGGGGACAGCGGAGCGCCTTCATAGAGTCGCAACGACTGAAACAGGAGCAGCTTCAGGTTCGCAAGCTGCTTCGGATACAGGCTGAATTTGGTCCTCGCCAGCCGCTCGAGCGCCGGAATCGCACTGGCATGCCCGATTCTTCCAAGGGCCTCGATGAGTCTCCCGTTCCTCACGTAGTCCGCCCGGAAGAAGGAAAAGGTCCTCACCATGGAAGCCAGGTCCTGTGCAAGGTCAGCTACCCTGCACATCCCCGCGATTTCGATCACCCGGAGCTGGTCCTCCGCATTTTTCAGTTTGAGGAACTTCCGGAGCAGATCGGTCGATTCGGGATCCTGGAACCGGACGAGCGTCTCGAGGATTTCCATCTGGATCTGCCGATCGTCACGAAGCAGGAGTGGCCGCAGCTCCGGGACCAGGTCGTGGGTGCCTAGCCGGCGGACCAGGCGGATCAGACGGATGAGCGGAGGACCCCCGCGAGTCGTTATTTCCTGCCTGGCAATCTCGGCCACGCGGTTCGAAAAGATCGCCAACAGATTGAGCAGGTGCTGGTCGCCTTCCGATTGCTCCCGGTTGAGGTAGAGGTTGAGGGCCTGGGGCACGATGTCCGGACCGATGGCCGTGAGAAAGGCCTGTGCCTTGCCATCCTGACCGTTCCTCCATTTGTCGAAGGCAGCGAGTGCCTTGGAGAGGAACGTGGGGTATCGGAATCGCTGCAGCGAACCCTCTGCGATCGAGCGCATGGCCGGGTTGGGCTTGTCCCGTACGTGCCGCTGGAGCGTATTCAGGATCTCGAGAGGAACGGTAAACTCGCCCTCTCCAATCAGGTCGTTGGCGATGCGAAACGTCTTGGCCGCGTAGTCCTTGTATTCGTCCTCGCTGGGATCCCCTTCCATGAAGGCGAGCAGAGCCCGAGCAATCTGTGCGTCGAGATGGCGGGATTCGAGAGAGTCTACCTCATCTTTGATTTCTTCGGGCAGGGGCAGCCCCTCCGGTGGACGGGCGCCATCCTGGGACAGAGCCTTGAGGGTCTCGCCGTAGTCGGAGGTTACGTAGGTCTCGTAGGCCTCCCGGTCGAAGAGATCGAGAATCTCCTTGCGCTGCCTCGGATCAGAAGACTCGAACTGGCTCGCCGTCGGGTTCGCAGGGCCGTCGAATGCGCTCGACTCCTTGACTTGGGCGATCTTCTGGACGAGGTTCAGGAGAGTCGGGGAAATCTCGCTTCCCTGCTTGTTGGCGTGCCGCAGCATCTCGAGAATGAGCCCGTGCGACATCCCACTCAAGAGATTTTCCACCATGGGGCTGTCGCCCTGTACTGCACACTGTTGGTAGGTGGCGTCGAGAAACTGGTGTCGGATGGTGGGCTGGAGTTCCTCGAGAAGGGCGCTCAGATTCCTGAGGTTTGCCACACGATACGTCTGGTTGTCCCCGCCGGAGGCCGGGTCCTGGTTGAGATGTTCCTCCACGGTCTGTTCGTAACTGTCGAGTGCCATCTGGTGGTCGAGGCGGTTTTCGTTCAGATACGCGGCGATGACGCGAGGCGCGTAGTCGTTCGCACTTCGCAAGGGGATTCCCTTCTCCGTATCTGTCAGTGTGCCGAGAATGAGGTGGGTCACAAAGCCGCCCCAGAGCGAATCGTTCTCATCGGAGGCCTTTCCACGGGGGCGCCTCTGAATCTCCTCTTCTTCTGTGTGCAGGAATTTGCTGTAGTCGATGCACTGCACCCGGATGTGACGAACCTCTTCGTTGGCAAGGGCCTTTTCGATTCCCCCCTCCGCTCGGACCCGTTCCGGGTCGCCCGCGATCACCCGCAGGAAGGCCGCCAGCTCCTCGGACGACAGGCCTTGCCGGAAATAGGCGACCGCAATATCGTGATCGCGCAGGATGGAAGAGAATTCTTTGCAGATCGCATCCTTCAGCTTGGTCGAATCCCGGCCCACAATGAGGCCGTCCTTATCCGAGCCGATCGCCATCTCGGGCCGTGAGCTGAGGATCTCGTCCCAGGTCGTTCGGGCCCGATCGAGGCTTTTTTGGATCTGGTTGTGGCCGGCCGGGTACATGAGAATCGTCTTGCGCGTGGCACTGAGCTCGGCAAGGGCGCGAGCGAGCAGTTTCTCGTCGGAAAGCGTCTGCCCTTGAGACCCTGATGAGGGGAGGGGATCCTGTTTTCGCTGTACTCGATCACCCTGGTCCATGGCGTTCGTAGGGGTCCTCTTGCTGGTTGTCGCCTGGTCGGCCCGAGCGCGAAGCAGGCCCGACTCTGCTTCGCCGGGCATGTCACGTTCCTCGGCCCTTCGAAAGGGCGGAGACGGACCACTCCCACAGGAAGAAAATCGGCTAAGGGGAGAAAAAATATGAGTTTTCTCTGGATTTTGGAAAGGCTACAGTTCGTCCTGCCTTGGGATCCAGCGGTTCCTCTGGTACCAGGCCAGGGTCTTGTCCCAGCCCCTCCGAAACTTCGGGTACTTCAGCCGAAAACCCAGACCCAGCAGCTTGCGGTTGTCCACCACGAGATCCCCCCTTCCGAGCGGTAGCGTGGGCTGATCCTTCCCGGCCAGGAGCACCTTGTTCAAGCGGTGGGTCCGGACCAGCCTTTCCCACAGGATGTTGCTGAGCTTGCCCAGGGGATTGAAGATCTCGCCCGTCTGGTCGTAGGGGAGAATGGACTGGAGGAGCGTGCTGGGGGGATAGGGAACGCCCGGCTCGAGGGGTCTCAGGCCGTAGGCCTCCATTGCCTCGTTCAGGAAGTGGCCGAAGGGCATCGGATCCTTGCCGGCCACGTTGAATACACCCCCGTAAGCCTTGGGCTGTAAGAGGAGGAAGACAGCGGCGTGGGCCACGTCGTCCCCGTGGACCAGGCTGACTCGCGGGCCGCCGGAAAGGGGGATGTAGTAGGGGCCCAGGGTTCTTACCAGTGGGGGAAGCGTGGCCAGGCAAGCCATGGAGGCCATGCATCCGGGCCCGTAGACCGACGCGGGCCTGATGACGGTCACGGACGGCAGACCGGGCAGCGCTTCCTCCAGGACGAGGCTTTCCAGCTCGATCTGGGTCTCCTCGTATTCATCCCTTGCTTCCAACGCCATCTCCTCGTTGACAGGGCCATGGTGTCGCCCATAGAGGCTGGAGGAGGTGATCAGGATGAAACGCTTGATACGTTGTTCCCTTGCCAGCCGGTACAGGGTCCGGGTCGCGTGCACGGGTGACGGCCCCGGAGCGCCGTAGAGGGGCTTGCCGTCCGCATGGATGCCCGGATGGAAGACTGCGTCCACCCCCTCCAGACAGGAGGCGGCAAACGCGGGGTCGGAGAGATCGCCTTGCTTGAGAGCCAGGTTGTTCTTGTCGGCCAGAGCTTGGATCTCAGGGCCTTTGCTGTCCACGGCGATCACCGAATAGCCGTCCCGGAGGAGCTGCTGGATCAGAAAGCTCCCGACGCATCCCCTCGCGCCTGTCACGAGCGCGGTCGAGATTTCGTCTTTCAGGGTCTTGCTGAAGGGCACCATCTTCGGGGTTGCCGCCTTCTTTCGGGCCACCGGCTTACGGGCCTGAGGGGCTCGCTTGGTTTTGGACGGGGTCGCCTTCTTCTCCTTGGTCGCAGCAGCTCGGGGCTTGGTGGCACGTTTCGGCTCGGCAGGGGACGCCTTCTTCTTTGCAGCGGATTTCCGGGGAGGTGCGGCGGCCTTCTTCTTCGCTTTGGGTGCGCTCTTGACGCGTTTCAGCTTCTTCTTTCCCATAACAAGGTTTCCTCGTTCCCCCGGGTTCATTGACTTTTTAGGTGCATTTAGGTATATATAAAGGCTTACGGATGTTTGAGTTCTTTTGCTGATATCCTCACGTTGACACGCACTTAGGAGGAGCGCTCATGAGGGATAAAATGCACTTGAAAAAGGGACTTAGCCTTCTGGCGATGTCGGTGGCCGTGGTGTTTCTCTGGGTCGCACTCTCCGGAGCCGTTATCGAATGCCCTGACGATATCACGATCAACACCGAGGGCTGGCCAAAAGACAAGTACGAACCCACCAAGCTCTCCCACAAGAAGCACGCTACAGAGTATAAGGTGCAATGCAAGGATTGTCACCATGTGTACAAAGACGGCA
>JAQYVQ010000291.1 GCA_030145435.1 Syntrophobacteria bacterium
GATCTTCGAGCGGCTTGGGACGCTGATCGAGCCGGATAAGGTGAGAAAGGAGTTAGGGGAGTTGCCCGAGTGAAGATGCCAAAGAGAGACCTGTCAATAATCAAACGTTAGGGGGTGTGAGATGAAAAACGATCAACCGAACCATGAGCCGAATCAAGCAATTATGGCCTTTCGTTTTTCAGTTCTGATTCTTCAGATACTTGTCGGCCTCATAGCTTTTATCTACACGGCCTCCTGGATCCTGTTTGCGATTTGGCTGGCAGTCACAGTCACGCTCTATACTGTCGCAAGAAAGAACATATGCGGCCGGTGTGAAGGCTATGGTAAGAAATGCTATTCCTTTTACTCTGGATTGTACACTTCAAAGCTGTATCCATATCAAGAGGGGAAACCGGTTACCTTTTGGCCTGCCATGTTGGAGGGCTTGAGCCTAGCAGGGATGAATGTCCTGCCCTTTGTTTCTCTGTTTCTTCACTTTGACACCAAAGGCGTGCCGTTATTGCTGGCAGTGTATTCAGCGTTATTTCTGATTACTTGGCTTGCCCAGTTCCATCATGCATGTCGGCATTGTGTTGAGTATGCCACTGATGAATGGAAGAAGCTGTGCCCTGCGTACAAGTTGGGACAGAAACTGTGGCAATAGACTCCGCTCAGAATTATCTCGTCGGTAGGTGAGAGATGAGTCCGAGGTAGGCTCAGAGGGTTTCGAGCTATTGCATATATCATCTGAATATCATCGCTCTAAACAGGAGCATGGGGACTATCTCTATCTGCTTGATATGTGGAAAATCTCTTGCTTCAAGGTAATGACCAAACATCTTGAGCGGCGGAAAATAGCCTGCGGGCAACAATAACTCAGGGGAAACATGAACAGAAGTGAAGGAGGGACTTTCTGTTCTTCTTTGTGTTATCTTGACTTTTCGCCGTCCGAATAGGACGACCACATATTGTGTGTCGGGAGTTTTGACGGTTCCAAGGCGTCAGCCCTCATCCGGGCAATTCAAACTCCTTTCTTACCTTACCAGCCTCGATCAGAGTTCCTCTTCACACACCCGTCTGCCCGAGTTTCGCTTTTCTGCCTTTACCTCCGGGCTCTGCCCGTGATCGGTCCACCATATTTCATTGTCGCAACAACGTGCACCCTGCAGCCATTCCTTTAACGTATCTGATCCAGATCTATATCTATTTGAGCGTCAAGACCGCCTGGATCACCCTGAGGCGGTCCTCTTCTAGGTTCCGCAGGACATTGGCCGCCTTGATCGGGAACTCGGGGCCCATCAGAATTCCCCGGCTCAGGGAAGGAGGGCCCTCCTTCATGGCCTTCTCCATGGCAGCGCGAAACCAGTCCGTCGAAGCCTGGGTGACGTCATTCCACGCCTCGATCCGGAATCCGGCACTCTCCAGTGGCTTCCGGATCTCCTCCGGCGTAACCAGATGACTGAGCTCAGGGCCACTTGCCCATGGAACAGGAAAGTACTCCGCAGGCTTGGTCCCGGCAAACACCTCGTACAGGGCCAGCTTTCCCTCAGGTCGAAGCACGCGTCGGAGCTCACGAAAGAGACCTGCCTTGTCCTGGATGTTCATGCCCACGTGTTGCATCCACACCACGTCAACGGAACGGTCCTCCAATGGCAGGTCCAGGGCACTTCCGTGTCGAATCGTCACCTTGTGGGCCAACCCGGTTCGCTCGGTCAACAGGTTTGCAGCAGCACAGAAGGCCTCGGTCAAATCCACGCCCACGACTTCACATCCGAAGTAGTGTGCCAGGGCCCTCGCAGGGCCCCCGATGCCACAGCCCACATCCACAACCCGCATCCCCTCTGACAATTCCGCAAGACGGGCGAGCTCGAGGGTCGGCTTTCGTCCCCCGATGTGGAACTCCTCGATGGGGGCGAGATCCTCGACGGTGAGGGCCTTCACATCCTTGCCGGCCTTTTCCAGGGCTTCCAGGATATTCTCGCCCACGTCCTTCCGGCTGTAATGGGCGTTTACGGTCTCTTCGTATGTGCTCACAGCCATCGGGCCTTCATCGGTTTCCGGTCGACGTTCCGGAGAAACTTGAGCTTCGGGTAGCCCAGGACGAGGATACTGAACACCTTGTGGCCCGGAGGTAAATCCAGTTCCTGGACGATCGGTCGGTATCGGTTTGCCACGAACTCGAACAGGCCGATGTAGGTGGTCTCCAGAGAGAGCGTCCTTGCCGCAAGGGACACGGTGGTAGACGCAATCACGCAATCGTCCTTGGGCGTGCTCGTCTCTGTGGGGGAGTGGAAGAGCATGACAACGGGGGCCCTGTGGAAGATCACCTCCATGCCGAACTTCCTGGCCATCACCACCCTCTTCAAGGTTTCGACCATGGTCAGGGCGGATCTCGTCGTCTGCGGCAGATCCTTGCCTGCCGCCTCGTATTCCCGAGCCTCCTTTTCGAGTTCATCCAGACGGTTCTCGAAGAAATCCACCGTGTGGTCCGAGAGTCTCTGGATCTTGTCACGGTCCTGGAGGATCGTTATCTCCACCGTCTGCCGGTTGCTTCCGGTGGGGGCATAACGACAGATATCCACCAGTTTTCCCAGGTGTTCTCTCGGCACGGCCTTGTCCTCGAAGATCCGGTGGCTTCGGCGGCCTCGGACAAAGGATTTGAACCCATCGAAATCGTAGTCGACTCTTTTGTCGAGGTCCCCGAAGTTCTCCATGTCCATCTTGTGATGCGTGATCGCTTCCGTGGGACACAGGGCCACGCAGTGGCCGCACAGATTGCAGGTTGCCATACTCGCGCTCGACGTGATCACTCCCTCTACTTCCTTGTAATTCATGAGGCACCGGGTCACGCAGATGCCGCATTGGGTACACAGATCCTGGTCAATCGAAGTCCAACTCATCGTTTCCTCCATGCCGCTCCCCAAAAGGTGTCAGGACCCTTTTTGTATTCGAATTTGACTTCCCCCAGTTCTTTTGTGTACGAACTATTCTGCCTCACCAAAATCATAACTGCAACTACCTATCGCTCCTTGCTCGTGCTAGAATCAGGGCCGTCAAACGCCTACGGGGGTTCGCCGATGGACAAGAGGACTTGCACGGACTGGAAGGATCGGATCGTCTCTCCTGAAGAGGTGCTGAAACGAATAGAGCCCGGGATGAGCATCTTCATCGGCACAGGCGTGGCAGAACCGAGGACGCTGGTCAAGAATCTGATGGCCTCGGAGGCCGGCAATCTCCGTGACCTGGAGCTGATCCAGATCGTCAGCCTGGGCGATGCCATCTCCCTGGAGGAGCTTCATGCGCAGAAGTATCGCCTGAAGACATTCTTCTCCGGCTGGGTGGCCAGTGAGGCGATTACAGCGGGCAGGGTCGATCTGATTCCAAGCCCTTTCTCCCGAATCCCGGGGTTGATCGAATCCGGACAGATCCCGATCGATGTGGCCTTTGTCCAGGTCACGCCGCCCAACGAGGCTGGTTACTGCAGCTTCGGGGCGGCCGTCGATGTTGCCCGGCAGGCGATGGAACAGGCTTCCTTTGTCGTGGGAGAGATCAACACAAAGGCTCCGAGCACCTTTGGGGACACCTTTGTTCGCGTGTCGAGCTTCGACATGCTCGTTCATTCGACGGAAGACCTCATCCTTTTCGACCGATGGCCGGTCGACGACGTGTTCGATCAAGTGGGGGCCAACGTGGCGTCGGTCATCGAGGACGGATGCTGCGTCGCGTTTTCTATCGGACCCTTGTTCGAGGCCTTGAGCCCTCACCTGGCTCACAAACAGGATCTGGGCGTGCACTCCCCCTTCTTAACCGACGCGTTGATGGACCTGATCGAGAGCGGAGCCGTGAGCAATCGATACAAGGAGATCTTTCGCGGCAAGAGTCTAGCCTCCTACGCCTTCGGAACGCGCCAGATGATGGACTGGCTCGACCGGAACCCGCTGGTCGAGTTCCAGGGCGTGGACAAGGTGATCTCCCCGACCCAAATCGGCAAGAACCCCCGGTTCGTGGCGGTCGTGCCCGCGCGCAAGGTGGATTTGTCCGGCCGGATCGCCCTTCACTTCGGCAAGGGCAACGTGTCTGCAGGGCCGGCCGAGGTGGTCGATCTTTTCCACGGGGCAGAACTCTCTCGTGGGGGACGGACGATCTTCGCCCTCCCGAGTCGAAACCTGAAGGGGGAGCCGAATATCCGAATCTCGGTGGAGGAATTCCCGAATCAGTTCGGCATGGGACCTGCTGCGGACATGGTCATCACCGAATACGGTGTGGCCTGCCTGAACGGTCGATCCGTACGGGAGCGCGCACAGGCCCTCATCGAGATCGCCCATCCGGACGATCGGCCGGAACTGGTGGAACTCGGAAAGAAGGAGAAGATCCTGTATCCGGACCAGATCTTCATTGCGGAATCCGCCCACCTCTATCCGGCCCACGTGGCTGCCAAGCACACCTTCAAGGGGGGCATGGAGGTCCGGTTCCGGGCCATCAAGCCGTCCGATGAGGAAGAGATGCGCCGCCTCTTCTACCGGTTCTCGGACAGGGCGGTCTACTACCGGTATTTCAGCCCCATCAAGACCATGCCGCACGCAAAGACGCAGGCCTACGTGAACGTGGACTATCGCACGGCCATGTCGATCGTGGGGTTGGTCGGTGAATCCGGGCAGGACCGCGTCATCGCGGAAGGACGATACGTCAGGGAACCGCACGGTCCCTATGCGGACCTCGCCTTTGTCGTGGACGAGGGATATCAGGGGCTCGGGATCGCCACATACATGTACAAGATGCTCATCCGGCTGGCCAAGGAGCAGGGACTGCCCGGGTTTACGGCGAGCGTGCTCGCAACCAACCAGAGCATGATGAAGGTCCTGGACAAGGGGGGCCTGCCGGTCAAGGCCAGCCTGGAACAGGGGGTGTACGAACTCGTCATTCCCTTTGATGCGGCCCCTTCGCCGGACGGAAAACGAATCCAATACGATTACAAGAGGTGAACGAAGATGGAAACAGAAAGCGCAAGACCGGCCGCTAAGGCTGAGTTCAGCGAGCCCGTCGTTCTCGGTGCTTCCGGCCTCACCACACCGCGCATGGGCATCGGCTCAGATTCAGGTGTTCCCTGTGAGGCATTGGAGTGGGCCTTTGAGCGAGGGGTCAACTACTTCTACTGGGGTTCTCGGCGGACAAAGGGGATGAAGGAGGCGATTCGGAACCTCGCCCCCCGATCGCGGGAGAAGATGACCATCGTCCTCCAGACTTACGACTACACGGGCCTGGCCCTCGAACAGACCTTTCTTCGGGGATTGAAGCAGCTGAAGATCGACTATGCGGACGCCTTCATCCTGGGCATGCGGAACAAGCCGGTTCCGCCGCGGATCATGGACAAGGCCCTTGCGCTCAAGCAGAAGGGTCTCGTGAAGCACCTCTGCGTGAGCGCCCACAACCGGTCCACCTACCAGGGTCACCTGGAGCGGAAGGTCTTTGACCTGATCATGGTCCGGTACAACGCGGCCCACCGAGGAGCGGACAAGGACGTTTTCCCCTTCCTCCCTGAGGAGAACCCGCCGGGAGTGATCTGTTACAACTCCACGCGATGGGGGAACCTCTTCGACCCCCAGTGGATGCCCGCAGGGGAGCGGACGCCCAGCCCGGTGGACCTCTACCGGTACGTCCTGTCCAACCCGCACATCCAGATGGTGCTCACCGCACCGGAGACCTTCGAACAGCTCAAAGAGAATCTCAAGACCCTGGAGGCCGGGCCGGTCACCGACGAAGAGAAGCAATGGCTCGAGCGAATCGGGGATCACGTCCACCCACTCAACCCGAACACGAACTTCGACTTCCTCGTTCCGGGGAGAGGCCTGAAGAAGAAATGAGTTAGAAAGATAGGAGTCAGAAGCCAGGATGGAATTGGGGGTCGGGTCGTAATTGTCAAGTTGACAGTTACGACCCGACCCCTCTTGGTTTCTTGCTACCCCGGCTATTCCCTCTCCCTTGAGGGAGAGGGCTAGGGTGAGGGTGGCACAGAAGCTGGCCCACAAACAGAACATAACCCCCAAGGGGGGAAGGAATTATGGTTGACACAGCAAAACCAGACCGGTTTCGCAAGGTGTGGGGGGGGTTTGATTCATGGAGTGTGCGCCC
>JAQYVQ010000336.1 GCA_030145435.1 Syntrophobacteria bacterium
GGCATGACCTTCCCGGGCATGATCTCCTTCAAGGCCTGCCTGTAAAGGCCGCGGTTGATGATCAGAATCGCCCTGCCCCCTTGGTCCTCGCACATCCGCTCCCCGAGAAAGGAGCCGTAGACCGTTTCGTCGCAGTAGCGCTCGCCCCGGCCGTTAACGATGATCCCCATCGCCCAGGCCATAGGCGGGTTGATAAAGCGCCAGGCAGACACGCGGTCCATTCTGTCCAGAACCCCGCCCACGCTCTCACCGAGTCGAATGCCGCTGCCGTCGTCGCCGGCCGTCCCGAGCGGCAGCCCGCCCCTGTATTTCGGGGCGTAATGCTTCGCCATGCTTCTATTGAGGATGAACCCGCCCGCAGAGAGGATCACGCCACGCAAAGCTCGAATCATCTTGCGTTTCCCTCTCCTCTTCTCGATCCTTTCCACCATCGACCGCAATCGACGTCCGAGGCCCGGGAAAAACCGGTAATACTTTGAGTCGGCGGCAGCGAGGAACCTGTGCAATCGCGCCCAGATCGTCCCCCCGGGGATTTCCCGGCACTCCAGCCCTACGACCGTACCCTCTCTGTCCACGGCCAGGCGCTCGACGCGGGCCTGCAGCCTGGGGATGGCCCCCTTTCGCAGGGCGGAAGCCTTCAAGGGCTCGTAAAAGGCCGGCCCGGCAACCGCCTTCATGCCCTTTTTGCCTTTTGCAACGTGACCTCGGGGTGCAGGACGGGCGTTTCGGCTGTACCCCTCGACGGTTTCATTCCCCGAGTAGTAGAGGCGATGTCGGTTTGTAGGATAGGAGGTCTTGTAAGGGCACAGGCTTCCCTCGAAAGGAACGTTTTGCTCTTCCAACCACATGAGGGTTTCATTGCTCGTGTCGCAGAATTCCTTCAATGTAATCTCTGCGACACACCCCTTCGTCTCCATGGAGAGGTACTTGAACATCTCCTCCGGTGTGTCCTCCACGCCTGCATCTCGCTGGTGGGACGTACCGCCGCCCGCATAGAACACGCCCCCGCTTTCGACCGTCGCACCTCCTCCCATGAACCGGTCGATCACCATGACCCTCACATCGTTGTCGGCCGCCTCGATCGCCGCGCACGCGCCCGCACCGCCAAACCCTACGATGGCAACGTCGACTTCCTCCTCCCATTGGGCTGCCTCCGGGTCATCCACAACGATGGGAGCCTGCACATCTGAATACCAAGTCGGATCTGTTGGGAGAGTCATTCCTCTTTTTCCTCTCATGCAATCCGCAGTGGCTGTCACTGCCGGGAAGCTTGTCCCCTCGCCCCCCCTGGATTCCCGCGTTCGCGGGAATGACAGCTTCAATACTCAAGAGATTCCCGCCTTCGCGGGAATGACGGCTTCAGGACTCAAGGGGTTCCCGCTCCCCGCTTTCGTGGGAGCATGCTCCGCGGGAATGACGGAGAGCTTAGGGAAAAGGGACACCCAGCTTTGCGAGGTTCTCTTTTGCTCGGTTGTAGTCGGCCACCAGTGCCGGTTTCGGCTCGACCGTCTTCAGGTCGTACGCATCCGGGAATGCCCTCGGACCGGAAGTCTCCTTGACCTTCTGCTCGGTCACCTCCAGAATCGCCTTTAGGAGTTCGTTCGCCTTGTCCCGCTCCATGCCGGAAACCGCTTTCAGGATTTCCCCCACCAGGCGCGTCTCCAGCCCTGAATGACCGGCGATCCAGGCGTAACAGAATCCACTCGCCGTGTTCGACACGGCCATGGCAGCCGCCTGATACATGGCCGCCTCGGTCCTCCACACTTGCTCCATGCCGCCGCACACGCCGGCAATGGGCACACGGATGTTGCGC
Source organism: Syntrophobacteria bacterium (assembly GCA_030145435.1). Classification (GTDB taxonomy): domain Bacteria; phylum Desulfobacterota; class DSWW01; order DSWW01; family DSWW01; genus S015-6. The sequence continues at coordinate 1,814 of JAQYVQ010000336.1, forward strand.
TCCGATGCGCGAGCGGCTCCGCTGAAGGCCCACTGCGTCTCCGCATCCGCCCACCGCCCGTCCAGGTGGGTGGAGAACAGACTGCTCATCGTCCCGTGCCCGTAGCTCAGCTGTCCCAGCAGGTTCGCAACGAGACCGATCGCCGTCTCGGCCCCATCCCGGCAGAGGGCTCCCACCATGGACATACAGCTGGTCCAGGGCGTGATGCCCCTCTCTTCGCAGAACTGCGCCAGCAACAGGCGTGTCCAGTCGAGCTTCTGTTCCGGAACGATGTGGATTCCAATCTGCGTGTTGTGCGGTCCTCGCAGGCCGGGGCCCACACAGGCCATGGTCCCGCCCACGGTGCTCACCGTACACAACAGGCCCAGGTGCAACCCCGGCCTGCCCACCCGCTCGAGAACCTCCAGAAGCGTCCGGCACTCCCACAACCCACAATACACCTCGCTCAGGGTGCCCGCCTTGGGCTCGACATCCCCCACCGCCGTGATCCCGCCGGCGATTCCCATGGCCTTGTTCGTCTCCTCCTGCATGAAGGACTGCACGTACGGGGCGAACCAGTCCTGGACGATCGACCCGGGCGCCCCTCCTGCCAGAATTGGGGGACGCTTGTCATCGGATGCGCGGTACTCGACCGTGATCTCGTCCTCTCCCTGGCCGAACACCTGCCTGGGCGGGTTCTCCCGGTATTCCTTGGCGACTTCCCGGATCTCCTCCTCACTGAACTGGATGACCCTCTGCGTGTCGAGGTGATAAAGACCCACTTCCGCGAGCAATTCGATTCCCGCCTGGAAGACAGCGTCCGCGGTGTTGTCGTCCACGATGAGTTCATCGGGGTTGTATTTGATCTCATACGTGCCCACGAGTTCGCGCACCTTCTTCGCAAAGGCCAGGTCGAACTGTGTGCTCTTCATGACCGGTCCTTTCAGCGACCGTCCCTGGAATTCCATGATCGGGATCATTGTATATCCTCCTTGCGAGTCGGATCTTATTCTTTCTGTCCCATAAGACGCCGGCAGAGCTTGACGGCCTCGACTGCGTTCGGGGCCCAACCGGCTGCACCCATCTGATCCGCCTTCTCCTGGCTCGTTTCCGCGCCGCCGATGATCACCTTGAACGTATCCTTCAGTCCCATGTCGCGAATGTACTCGACCACTTCGGTGCAGTTCGGAATCGTGGTGGTCAGGAAGGCGGACAGGCCGATGATGTCCGCGTTCACCTCCTGTGCCTTCTCGATGAAGGTCATGGCCGGGACGTTGACACCAATCTTGTGAATCTCGAACCCTGCGAGTTGCAGCTGTTTGGCGACCAGACCGTACCCTATATCGTGGATATCCCCATGCACCGCACCGATCACCACCACCCCCTCTGATGCGCCGGCACCCTCCGGGAGAAAGGGATCGATCAGGGCTATGCACTTCTCGGCAAGCTCGCCACCCATCATCAACTCCGGGAGGAAATACTCCCCGGCCTCGAATTTCTCACCGATCCGTTCGAGCCCCCGGATGACCCCAGCCCGCAAGAGCTCGACCGGATCGAGGCCCGCCTCGAGGGCCTTGGTTACCTCGTCGGCTGCCGCATCGTCCAGATCCGCAACTCGTATAGCGATCTCACCGGCATTCATTTCGGTCCTCCCTTGCTCGAAGCGGCCCTTCCCGGGCTTCCAACGGACGGAACGAGGGTACAGGCGAACGGCAGCCTCTCAAGCCAAGCGTTGAGTGCCTTCACATTCACTGATTGACAGGTCGAGGGGCGCAGGGCAACAGCCTTGTCGGGTGATCCCTGGGTTTGAGGGGTCATGGATTTCGTTGATTTCGACCGTAGCACACACGTTTCGAAAGGTTGTCAGTCCGAGGTAAAACAAATGTAAAAACCATGTAAATCCAGTAGCACATTCGTCGTTGACACGCAATCACCGCTTCCCCTATGCTGTTGCGGGAGGTGCAGACTGTGGGCAAACGGATCCAATACCTTCTCCTTTGTGTCACTTCGGCGGCACTCCTCACCTGCACCGAAGCGGAGAAGACGAAGGACAGCCCGAACAGCCCTGTCGTGGACTACACCGAGACGAGACAACCCTGCGCAGACAGGAAGCAAAACAGGAACTTATATTTCGGCGACTTGCACGTCCACACCAGGCTTTCCTTCGATGCATACGGCTACGAGGTCCGCACGACCCCGGCCCAGGCCTACGGGTTCGCCAAAGGCGAAGAACT
>JAQYVQ010000506.1 GCA_030145435.1 Syntrophobacteria bacterium
GAGATCCGGGGGGATTCTTCGGATCGCTTCTTCGCGATCGAGTGCGTAGAGCGGGCTGATTTCGAGTCTTGCGGCCAAGGCGCCTTTCTCGTTCCGGGGCACTTTTACGCCCGCCTCTTCGAGCCAGGAGGCGAAGGTCTCCATCAGGTCTCGCTGTGCCGTTTCCGGTGAATCGACACCGGTGGCGTTCTTCACCGGAGAGAACTCCTCCTCCCGGTTGACCTCCAGGGTGACGGGATTCTTCGCGTACCCGAGGGCGTCGAAGATGAAGGACTCGAACTTGATCCCATTTGGGCGTTCCGGCTCGATTCGTTTCCCCTCTGCGTCGATGAAGGGCACCTTCTTGCCTGCCCTGTGGAAGGGCAAGCGGATTCCCGATTCTTCGAGCCTCCTTACGAATGCTACACTGACCATGTGGATCGCGACGTTGCCGGCCCAGTACTTCAGTTCCCCGTCCGGACCGCGGGCCTCCATGTCCTTTTCGCCAAGGTCGCTGTATTCGGTCACGCCGAGCTTACCGCCCCGAATACCGATGACGCCTACCTTCTCCCCCGGATAGGCCTTGCGGACTACCTTTGTACTCATTTCGGCGCCTGCCCGGGCGTGATGGCCGATGAACACCGGATCCAGCACCTTGGCCAGCACATTGTCCACCTGGAAGTACGAGATCTCTTCTATGCCCTGGGACGCGAGAACGTCGAGGGCGACGCCTCGATCGAGCGCCCGCAGCGTTCCCCCGTGCCCGTCCGGGCTTCGGGCGATCTCGTGGCGTGACGTAAGAAGGATTTTGCCGTGTTCATCCACGGCCGGCATGGTGCCCTGGACAAAGAAGTGGACCTGCTCCGGGACGAGACCGAAGAAGTCGTTCTCTTCGAAGAACGCCCTGGTTTCCGCATCGTTGGCCGGGTTGGTCATGATGAGCCACGGAACGGAGGGGCCGTAACGACTCTGCGTGGCCAGGATTCGTTCTGCAAAGAATGCGAAAAGGCATTTGTTCGACACGGGGCCGATCGGAAAGGCGCCCTTGGGTCCCTGGAACCCCAGGCGGGTGCCTTGACCGCCGGCGACGACCAGGGGCGCTACCTTTCCCTCCCTGAGCAGGGCTTCTCCATGCTCTCGGGTGATCTCGCTTTCCCGTTGCTCGGCTCCACTTCCGGGGATCGGGATGATCGGAGCCGGCTCGAGAGGCGTCGCCTGCTCTTTTCCGGGATGAATGACCAGGTCTTTCACCAGAGATTCCAGGAGGGGAAACTCGATCGAATCGACCTGTTCGAGGAGTGATGCCCGCTCGGCCTGGTCGAGGTCCGACCACCAGGCAAAGAGATGGCCTTGTCCGGCCGCCTCTGCCCTTGTTCGGATGTCTGTTTCCCTGTCGAGGATCGAGTCTTTCATCAACCCCTTACTCCAAGAGGAACGGAGGTTGTCAATGGGCTAAGGACTTAAAGGGGGATGTTCAGGTAGCCCATCAGGACGGTGGCCAGGCCCAGGAAGATGAAGAACCCCCCCACGTCCGTCACGGTGGTGACCAGTATGTGGGAGCCCAGGGCAGGGTCCTTGTCTGCCCACTTCAGAAGCAGCGGGACAACGGCTCCGAACAGGCCTGCCAGGAGCATGTTGGCGATCATGGCAACAAAGAGGATGAGGGAAAGCCAGAGGTTCCCGTACCAGAGGTAAGCGATCAACGCCATGATCAGCCCGTTGATCGATCCGGTGCAGAAGCCGACAGAGACCTCTTTCGAGATTGCCTTCCAGCGGCTCGCAAATTCGAGTTCCCCGAGGGCCAGGCCGCGGACGACCACGGTGAGACTTTGGCTGCCGGCGTTGCCTCCCACATTCGCTACGATCGGCATGAGCACGGCCAGTGCTACGAACTTGGATATGCTCTCCTTGAAGAGAGAGACGGTGAAGGCGGCCAGAAGTGCGGTGGCCAGGTTGATCAAGAGCCAGGGAACCCGGAGGCGTACCGACCGGCTCACCGTTGAGAAGACCCTTTCCGCCGTGTCGAGGCCGGCCAGGTGGTACATGTCCTCGGTGGCCTCTTCCTCCATGACTTCCAAGATGTCGTCAAAGGTGACCACGCCGAGGATCTTGTTCTCCTCGTCCACGACCGGCACGGCCAGAAGGTCGAAATCCGACACCAGATTGGCCACATCCTCCTGGGGTGTATCCGGTTGGACAGTGACCGGATCCGGGACCATCAAGTCCTTGACGTGGGTTTGTCCCGATGCGAAGACCAGGCTCCGCAAAGGGAGGATGCCGGTCAGGTGATTGTGATCGTCCGTGACGTATATGTCCAACAAGTCGCCTGTCTCGTATTTCTGGCGCAGCGCATCCAGGGTCTCCGCTGCGGTCATCTCGCCGGAGAGGGCTATGTACTCGGTGGTCATGCGGCCGCCGGCCGTATCCTCGTCATACAGCCGGAGCCTTTCCAGGGTCCATCTTTCCCTTTCGTTGAACTGCTCCAGAACCTGCTCTTGGCGTTCTTCGGGGAGATAGGCAAGCAGGTCCACCGCGTCGTCCGGTGAGAGCCTTCGGGTCATCTCCGCAATCGCATCATCTGCAAACTGACAGATGAGTTCCTTGGCGAATTCCGCAGGCAGTTCCGTGAGCGTGGGCGCGGCCATTCGTACATCGAAGAGCAGTTGAAGGAACCGGATCTGGTCCGATTTCCGCAGGTGTGCCATAAGCTCCACGATCTCCGCCGGCCTCAATTTGGGAATCAAGCGCTTGATGTGCTCGTTGGACCCCATCATAAACAGTCGGAGCACGTAACGCTGTGTTTGTTTGAGCTTCTTCGATTCCATGAGAAACCTTCAATGAGCCTCGTAAGGGAATTGGTTCAAATCTGCGGCGCCAGCGCCGGGGGACGGCTGGCTGCTTCCGATCAATCCATCCGCGGAACGTAGGCCGGTGAAACAAGGTAGAGGACAGGCTAGCAAAACGGCAGGCAGCGATCAAGACTGATCTCCAACGATGCCTTGACCCGGCCAAGACTTTCGAACATCCTCTTGGGTGAAAACAGGCTGGAGGACGAATCCATGAGCAGAGACGCGGGGTATGCGTCGCATGGTTGACCAAGCTGTCAGGGCCCTGGACGATGCAGAGGTTTCGGGCGCCCCGCCCCCCTTCCGGCGGCGGCTCTCGACCCTGTTCCTCCTCTACGTGGTGCAGGGGTTGCCCTACGGGTTCTTCATCTCGGTCCTGCCGCTCTTCCTGCGCCAGGCGGGATGGAGCCGGACCGCCATCGGGTTCTACAGCCTGCTCGGACTCCCGTGGATCCTGAAACCTCTTTGGGCCCCGCTGGTGGACCGATTCTCCTGGCCTGCTCTGGGCAGAAGGAAGAGTTGGATTCTTCCGTGCGTGATCGTTTCGGCTGTTCTCGCTCTCCTCCTGGGCCCTCAAGAGCCCGAGTCCGCAGGCTCCCTCACATGCCTGTTGCTCGTCGTGCTCGGGATCAACCTCGTGGCCGCCACACAGGATATCGCGGTCGACGGCCTGGCAGTGGACATCCTGTCCGAGGGGGAGCGAGGTCCCGGGAATGCCGCGCAGGTCGTGGGGTTCAAGGTGGGCATGCTGTGCACGGGAGGAATCCTTCTGGCCTTCTCCGATCAACTCGGTTGGAAAGGCATCTGCATGGCCATGGCTGCCATCACCCTGCTGATCTTCTTCGTTGCTGCCGGCTACCCGGAGAGCAGCAGACTCCGGTCGGGCGAGGATGTCTCCCCCAAGATGAAGGAGATACTCGAGTCTCTCGTCCTGCTTGCCGCGCGACCGGGACTGCCGGTCGCGCTGTTGCTGATCGCCACCTACAAGATGGGCGAAGCCGGTGTGGATGCCATGTACCGGCTGTTCCTGCTGGACGGAGGGGTGGACGCTCCGTCCATTGGCATCCTCTGCGGCACTTGGGGGCTTGCCTTCAGCCTGGTCGGCTCGATCTTCGGCGGTTGGATAGGACAGACCCAGGAGCGAATGAAGTCGCTCTTCTGGGTGGGGATCCTGCGGGCAGGACCGCTGGTGCTCATTGCGGTGCTTCCCTTCCTGAAGCAGCCCTTGTCACTCGGGGTCGTCTACCCGGTGACCCTGGCGGAACACTTTTTCGGCGGCATGATCACCCCTGTCATGTTCGCCTTCATGATGGACCTTTGTGACAGGAGGGTCGGGGCGACCCATTACACGGCCCTGGCGGCGGTGGAAGTGGTCGGGAAGATGAGCGTGAGCACCCTCTCCGGCCTGCTGGCCGACCGGATCGGCTACGGCGGGCTGTTTGCTCTCGGCGCGGGAATTTCGCTTGTGTGGCCTTTGGTCGTATATGTAGCGCAAAGGAAGGGGTCAGGCCCATGTAGGGGGAAGGCGAAAGGATAAAGGCGAAAGGCCCCGCGCCCGCCCAACCGCGGCACGCAGCATTCAGTGGCTGTCCCCGATAAGTTCGCTCCAATCCCCTCTCTTCCGTTCGAGCACGAGGACGATTGATAATTCTTGGGGGGCTTAGGCCTCTCCGCGCTTACTTCTTCCTCGCCGCTCGGGGGCGCCGGACAGGCCTTCTTCTTCCAGGTCCATCTTGCCTCGGGGCATCCTCACGGGCACGGGGTAGTCGCCCGTGAAGCAGGCCGTGCAGTAGTCCTTCGCAGGGTGAATGGCGCAGGAGAGCATCGCCTCCGGCTTGAGGTATGCAAGGCTTTCGACCCCGAGATACTTCCGGATCTCTTCGACAGACCTCTTGGCAGCGATGAGTTCCCTCGGATCAGGGAAGTCGATTCCGTAGTAGCAGGGATGGCGGCAAGGCGGAGAGCTGATACGCAGGTGGATTTCCTTTGCCCCGGCCTCTCGAAGAGCCCTGACCCGGGACTTGGATGTTGTCCCCCGTATGATCGAGTCGTCCACGACTACGAGTCGTTTGCCCTCCACGATATCCTTTACCACATTCAGCTTGAACCGGACGCCTTCGACCCTGCCTGCCTTCTGCGGCTCGATAAAAGTCCTTCCCACGTAATGGTTTCGGATGTAGCCCCGCTCGTAAGGGATGCCCGAAGCGTTGGCGTATCCGATGGCGGGTGAGATTCCCGAGTCCGGAACCGAGATGACGTAATCCGCATCGACCAGGTTTGCCTTGGCCAGGGCCGCGCCGAACTGACTGCGGACGTTGTGGACCGTCTGGTCGAACACGATGCTGTCCGGCCGGGCGAAGTAGATCAGTTCAAAGATACAGTGGGCGTGTCGAAGGGGGGGAGGGCCTTCGATGAAGTCGGACCGGGGCCCTGCCCTCGTGAGGGTGACGATCTCGCCCGGTTCGAGTGAACGGACGTATTCCGCCCGTATGAGGTCAAAGGCGCAGGTTTCCGATGCCAGGAAATAGGTCTTTCCCCTCCTTCCCAGCACGAGCGGCCGGAACCCATGGGGATCCCGAACCCCGACGATCCGATCCTTCTCCAGGAGCAGGAAGGAGAACGCCCCTCTCAGGTGATTGAGACAGTGGGAGAGCGGGTCCCGCATCTTCTGATGGGACGGCCGGGCCAGCAGATGGCTCAGGACCTCCGAGTCGGTTCCCGTCTGGTAGATGGAGCCGCTCTTCTCGTGGGCTCTTCTCAGGGCCTTTGCGTTGACGATATTCCCGTTGTGGGAGATGGCGAGCAGCCCCTTCTTATAGCGCACGACGAGGGGCTGAATGTTCTGCGCATTCGAGCCCCCTGTCGTCGAGTAGCGGACGTGGCCGATCGCGATATCCCCCTTGAGGGGTTCGAGGGACTCCAGGGTGAAGACGTTGGGTACGAGCCCCATGCCCTTTTGGGAGACGATGTTCTTGCCGTCGCTGGCCACGATGCCGGCGCTTTCCTGGCCCCGATGTTGAAGCGCATAGAGCCCACAATAGACCTCGTAGGCAGCCTCAGGGGTTCCGAACGCACCAAACAGCCCACACGCCTCTTTTACTTCAGCCACATCTATAATCCCCCTTAAGGAAAGGCGTTCAATAGTGAGTCGACTAGAAACTATCGCTATGTATCCCTGGCAAAGCTCAAGGGGCTAGGTGCTGTCCTGGGTTCCCTCGGAGATTTGTGCCGGGCGACTTTGTAGGGGGAGGGAGAGACGGAGCCCAAGCAAATCGGAGAGGGAACCCAGGACAGCACCTAGGGGCAAGACTCTCCTGAAACATAGCGACATTTGCACGTCACCCCATTAGTGGACACCGCTCCCCATTACCAGCATGGCGGGATCGATGCCCATTCGCTTCAAGCTGGCTTGCCACACCTCTTGAGAGGGCGTCTGGAACACCAGCGAGATATCCACATCGGAAAGGATCCAGGCGCCCTGCTGAATCTCATGATCCAGCTGTCCCGGACCCCATCCCGCATACCCGACGAAGAACCGGAAGGGATCGCTTGCCTTCACGAGTGCGTCCAAGGCATCCAGGGAGGTGTTCAACTGGAGTTCATCCGTGACCTCGTACGCCGCGCCGTGGCTGCATTTCGGGCCGTGCAGAATCCACGCATGTTCCGGTTGTACGGGCCCCCCCCGCATGAGCAGAGGTTGATCGTCGCCCAGCCAGGGACGCCCCATTTCTTCGTAAAGGCTTCGGATCGGCTTGTCTGTCGGATGGTTGATGGTCAAGCCCATAGCGCCCTCGGAGGTGTGCTCGATCAGCAGCACGACCGCATGATAGAAGTTCGGATCGAGCAACTGAGGGACGGATATCAGGAATCCAGGGGCATACTTGGCTTCTTTTGTCATGGTTCTTCTCCGTGTCCGGAGGATCTCTTCGTCTTCTGAGAAAGAATCCGAAATGCCTTCCGATCGCTTTCAAAGGCTATGTTTTCCGGCAGCCCGTCCAGGGGAAACCACCGCAGTTCGGTGACGTCGTCCTGGGGCCGCATTGCGCCCGGAGCGAGACGCACGGTGAAGTACGCGTTCATCAGGGCGGGGCCGTCTGTGCCGTAGGTATCCGCTTCCATCGTGATGAACTCGTCTACCTCGCAGGCAACGCCGAGCTCTTCTTTCACCTCTCTCTTCAGTCCGGCGAAGGGATCCTCTCCATACTGGAGGAACCCGCCGACCGTGTTCCAGTCGCCTCGATACGGCTCGCCCCCCCGCCTGCCGAGCAGGACCCGGCCGCGCTCGTCTCTCGGGAGGGCCCCCACGCATGGGCTGGAGTTGTGGTAGAGCACAAACCCGCACGAACTGCATTCCTGCCGGAACGGGTTTTCCTTCGAAAGGGAGTGCGCGCACCATGGGCAGTAAGGATACGGTGGCCTTCGGTACCTCGTCATTTGCCCTTCCGACACGTGTTTCCTTAGACTATCCTCTGCCCGGGGCCCCCCCACGATGCCCCAAACCGACCCTATTATGAGGGAAACGCAAGACAGACATTATATCGCCCCGGCCTGGAAAAGGGAAACGAGCCTTGACTTTCTGCACCTTGTTCTCCTATTCATTCTTCGACGTCAACCCCTCAGGTGAAGAAGCGACCGGAAGCCCATGTCCGATATGAGAATCCTGTTCATCAACAGTTCGTGGGGCTGGGGAGGCATGGAGATGCACCCCCTGGTCGTGGCGGACGGGCTTTCGCGGAAAGGACACCCGCTTCTGTTCGCCATGCGGTCGAAGACGGCCACGGACAAACATGCAACGGAGAGGCGGTTCGACCGCGTGGTACTCCCGTTCCGGTGGTACCTGGATCCTCGGTCCTATGTCCCCCTCAGGCGGTTGACCCAATCTCTTGGAATCAACGTGATCCATGTTCACGCTTCGCGCGACACGTGGCGAGGTATGCTCCTGGCCGGTGTCTTTCGCCGGTCGTCCGTCCTTCTCTATACGAAGCACAGCGGCACGCCGCCCGGTTCCGGGAAGACGGATCCGCTGCACAGACTCCTGGCCCGACGGCTCGATGCGCTGGTAGCCAACTCGCACTACATCCGTGAGAACACGCTGGAGACGTATCCGATCGACCCGACCAAGGTGGAGGTGATTCACTACGGTCTGGGCGAGGAAGCCGTGGGGGACCCGCAGGGGGCAGAGGAAATCCGCAGAGGACTGGGCCTCGAGAAGGACACCCTGCTGGTGGGCATGGTCGCCTCCCTGTCGGAAGGGAAGCGGCAAGATCTCCTGATTCGGGCGGCAAAGAGGATTTCGGCGGATTACCCGGAATGCCGCTTTCTGATCGTCGGGGTCCCGGGACAGGTCGAATACGCCAAGAAGATTCGCACGATGATCGAGACCCTGGGCCTCGAGAAGCAGATCATCATGCCCGGGTTCCTGGGGGATATCCCATCGTTGATGCTGGCACTGGACATTCTCGTGCTGCCCTCGAACAACGAGGCCTTCGGGATCGTCTTGCTCGAGGCCATGGCCAACAGCCGGGCGATCGTGGGGAGTAATTCCGGCGCCATCCCTGAGATCGTCCGCCATGGAGAGAACGGCCTTCTCTTTGCCCCTGGAGACTCGGACTCGCTGGCGGAGGCAATTCTGCGGTTGATCCGGTCTCCGGACGAGAGGGTGGGGATGGGAGAGGAGGGCAAGAAGGCCTTTCACGAGAGATTCCGTCTGGAACGGGAGTTGGCCGATACCGAGCGACTCTATCGGTCCCTTCTGGACCGGCGAACATGAAGGAAGGGTAAAAGGGCAAAGGCCATTACACATCGTCATTCCCACGAAAGTGGGAATCCCTCAGCTATAAGTGGCGGCGTTTCTGCCCCACGGGGAAAGGCTCCGATGGGGTTTCTGTGGCGCAAACCCTGATCGGTGTACCAACATGGAAGACCAAGCAGAGCCGAAGATGAGCCTGGCGCGAAGGATCGCGACCAACACCCTCTGGGTGAGCGGGGCACGGGTGCTCGGCAAGGCGGCAAGCTTCGTCGTCATCCTTCTTCTGGCCCGGTATCTCGGGATCGAGGGGTTCGGAAAGTTCGCGTTCGTTACGGCCTACCTGGCCCTGTTCGGGTTCTTGACCCACATGGGACTCGACGTGATCGTCATCCGGGAAGCCTCGCGGGACCTGAAAGGCTCGGAATCCCTTGTCGGAAACGGCATTTTCCTGAAGACGATCCTGGCCTGCGTCATTTACGCCGCTGCACTCCTCGTGGCATGGGTTTCGGGCTACGAGCCGGAGAAGCTGCTATACATAGCTATCGGTGGTGCCGGGTTTTTCCTCGCGCCTCTCACACTGTACACGGCCGCCTTCTTTTCCACCCTCGAGCTTCGCCTTCCCTCTGTACTCGAGATTGTTGCCAGGATGCTCAACCTCCTGTTCGTTGTGCTCGTCATGCTTGCCGGACAGGGCCTCGCGGTGATCTTCGCGGTGATCGTCTTGTCCGGGGCGCTCGAGGCATTCGCGAAGACCTACTACGCGAGACGACGCTTCCGCCCGAAGTGGCGGGTCGACCCTGCTCAGTGGAAATACCTGATCAAGGAGGCATGGCCTCTCGCCCTGGTCGTGATCCCGACCCTGTTGATCCAGCGCATCGACCAGATCATGTTGGAGGACATGAGCGGGGACGCCGTTCTGGGATACTACTCTGCGGCGGTGAGGCTTACAGAGGCGTTCCTGATCCTTCCGGTGGCGGCCCTGAGTTCTCTGTTCCCGTTGCTTTCGAGGTACTACGAACAGGATCCCGAGGCCTTCGAGCGTACGAGTCGCCTCGGCTTTCGATATCTTTCGATACTCGGGGTTGCTGTTCCATGTTTCCTCGCCCCCTTGTCGGGCCATGCGGTGACGTTGCTCTTCGGCCGGCCTTTTGCCCCTGCCGCCACCCCGGTCATCATGCTCGCGTCCACGCTCATCTTCCTGTCCGGCGGCTTCCTGCTCGGCTCCGTATACGTCGTCATGGGTCGCCAGAAGGCACTGGGGTTGACGATCTCGATCGCCGCCTTGCTGAACGTGGTCCTTAACTGGCTCTGGATTCCTTCCCAGGGTGCAACGGGCGCCGCGCTCGCGACCCTGCTGAGCTACGGATTCGCCATGATCGCGGCAGGCTGTTACCCGCCCATGCTGGTTCATGGGAGAGGCTTTCTCGGCTCATTGATAAAGCCTGTACTGGTCGGCATCCTGAGCCTGGCCGTATCATTCAAGCTCTTTGCCGGCCATCCTCTGGCCGTGGCGTTCAGCTTTCTCGCACTGTATGCGTGCCTCCTCGCGGTTGCGGGTGCATTTCGACGCGAGGACTGGCAACTTGCCAGGCGAATCCTTTCTCGCTCCCCCCAAGAAGAAGCATCATAACCTACTTCATGTTATTATCGTAACATATTAAAATAAAAGCTAAATAAGTTTATGGATATGGGGTTATTATGGTATTAGGTATTGGCAGTTAGGTATTAGCCCACCCCCAAATCACCCTCCCGGGCATCCTGGTGGGGGCAATGGATGGGAACAGCATCTTGCCACTAACAAATAGGGGTCAGACCTACACATTTGACAAAATCGTCCTCAGCGAGGGGGGGAACCAGCTTTGCCAAATGTGTAGATCTGACCCCGTTGGCGGCTCGCACAATGGTGGATATTGCGAGGAGCACTGGCTGGGCAAGTCGGAGCGAAGCGAAGATGCTGGGCAATCGCTGCGACGCGGCAATCCCCCTGCTACCCCGTCCGCACTTGAGGCTGGGGGATTGCTTCGCCTACGGCTCGCAATGTCCGCTGCTTGTGCAGATTGGAGACAGTTGCTGATCTATACGGAGTCTGGGGACAGCCACTGAACTGCAATGTTTCGGGTGCGGGTGCGGGAGAGACCTAGGCGCTGGGAACGGAAGCGAGGAGCCGATCCATATCTTCCTCATTGTTGTAGATATGAGGGGAGACACGGATGGCGCCGTCTCGGGCCGCGACGAAGATGTCCTCGCAGCCAAGCCGGTGGGCCTCTTTGGAGGCGTCGAGGTCCTCACGCCAGAAGGATAGGATCCCTGACTGCTCTTGTTCTTCGACGGAGCCGCGAATGTGAAGCCCCTTGTTCCGGAGCCCGTCGCGCAGGTATGCGTTGAGAGACAGGATTCGTTTTCGAACGTTTTCGAGACCGATCTCATGGAGGAGCCGGATAGCTGCCAGGAGGTACACCCAGTCGTTCACGTTGGGTGTGGAGAACTCGAAGCGGGACGCGTCCGGCTTGGGTTCGAACCGGTAGTCAAGGTAGTTGTGGGAGTCCACAACCGTATCCGTTCCAACGTAAACGAGTTCGAGTTGTTCCATCAGACCAGGATGACAGTAGAAGACCCCGATCCCTATGGGGCCCATCAACCATTTCCAACCCGAGCCCGCCATGGCAGCGACACCGCTGGCCTCCGGGTTCAGTGGGATGACGCCCAAGGCCTGCGCCACGTCCACCACAAGAGTGACGCCCTGGCGCCGGCAGAACTCGCCCAGATCGGAAAGGTCGAGAACGTAACCCGAACACCAGTCCACCGCTGAGACTGCCACCATCCGCACGCTGTCGTCGATGCCTTCTTTCAATACCGCTAGGGTCTCCCCTGAATGAGCCGGCTTCAGCCGCAGATGCCGCACCCCCTTCTTCTCGAGGTTCCACCAGGGGTACACATTGGATGGGTATTCCCGGTCCAACCCGAGTACGCAATCGCCTTCCTTCCACTGGAACCCCTGGGCTACGATGCTCATGCCCTCTGAGGTGTTGTGGGTGAGGGCAATGCAGGAGGGGGAACACTGGAGGAACTCGCCAAGGATCTCCTTGATCCGGGTTCCGGTCTCCACGAACCTGGGGAGGAGCTTGTGGACTCCGTAGAGGGCATGATCCCGATGGTAGGACTCGAGAGCCTCGAGTACACGTGTGGAAGGCGGGGAAACACCTGCGTTGTTCAGGTATGTGCAGTGCTCGTTGACCGGAAACAGCTTACGGACCTCGTCCCACATGAGCTTCCTCTAACGTTCAGCTAAGAGCTAATGGCCAATAGCCTGTCTTCCCGGAGTCACGCGGAACACTATAGATGGGCTTCCTTCAAAACTCAAAAGAGACGCCCGCTGCAGCCGGGGAAACGCGGTCGCCGAGTTGGCAGGCGAGGAAACTCGCAGCGTGGAAGCCCGTGCAGTGGCTCGTGGCGATCTTCTCCACCCGGCAGGATTCGAGAAGGTCCAGAGCCTTCTCCCAGTCGTCCCTGGTCCCGGCTCCGAGATGGGTGCCCCCGAGGATCGCGTGAAAATGGTCGATTCCCGTCTTGTCCCTCACGTGGTCCACGATGGCGTGCAGACCCGCGTGCGCACAGCCGAGTACCAGGACAGGCCCCCGGTCGGTGTCGAGAACCAGACTCCCGTCATCCGGGAACGGGTCCGAGACGAAATCGTCTCCCTCCCGGATCATGAGCCGATTGTCCCAGGTCTTCCACCCTTCCGGCCGGGGGATCTCCCCGGTGAAGGTGATACCCGGAGCGATTTCCCGCAGGGCAGGGGACAGGTCGAATTGTGCCCCCTTCTTTTCGAGGTCCTCCCTGGCAAAGGGGATACCGATGGACATCGTTTGAGTCCCGGCCGGGCTCTCGAATTGTGCAAACCGTTCGATGAACACGTCCGGGTGGGCGAAGACCGTTGCGTGCGGACTCGCATCCAGAAAGTCTGCCAGGCCTCCTGTGTGATCGAAGTGACCGTGGCTCAGCGCAACGCGCGCCACCTGGGACAGGTCTTTTCCCAGGCTGGAGGCATTCCGGAGGAGAGACATGCCCTGGCCCGTGTCGAAAAGAAGTCGATCCTCCCCCCTTTCGATCAGGATGGAAAGCCCGTGTTCACCGATGATCTTCATCGGCACACCCGCCGTGTTCTCGCAGAGTACGGTCACCGTGGTCTTCAAGAGGCACCTCCCTGAGGCTATCGACAAACGTGGAAAAGGGCTCTCCTTCCGGCTCTAGCAGGCTTTGTAAGGAGCCCTGATGCGCAGGCCGTTCAAAAACGTCCATATGCAAGGCGCACGAAACTTGCCCCCGCGAAGGCGGGGGTCCATGTCGATAATGAGGCGTACACCGTACGCCGCAGTGACGAAGGATGAGTGCAACGCCGCAGATGGGCGTTTCTCGATGGCCTGCTAATGATCGCAGATGTTGTCTCCAGTGACGAGTTTGCCATCCAGGTGGGCACGTATGACTTCCTCTGCAGGAAGGCTGGGTGCACCGTACACGACCTGGATGTCGTTCTGTGCGAAGAGCTGCTGCGCCCTCATCCCCATTCCTCCGCAAATGATCACGTTTGCGCCCAGCTCGTGAAGCCAGGCGGGCAGCACACCCGGCTCGTGGGGCGGGGGCGTCTGGTATTCTGTCTGTACGATCTTGCCCTCGTCAACGTCGACAATGGCAAATTGCTCGCAGTGTCCGAAATGGGGGCAAAGTGTGCCCTGTGCAGTGGGAATGGCAATACGCATGGGTCTTCTCCTTTTCTGTTACCAATGTCCTTCGACGTTGGCGCTGGTTGCTTCGGTCAGTTCGCCTTTTTGAAATGCCTCGACGGCCTCACGGGCCGTTCCGGTTACGCCTACATATACCTTGATGCCGGCCTCGTTCAGGACGCGAAATGCCTTGGGGCCGCAGTTGCCCGTGAGAACCGCCTGTGCACCGGCGTCGGTCACGGTGCGTCCTGCCTGGATGCCGGCGCCCTGCTGGGCCTGGAGGTTCTGTGTGTTGGAGACAGGGGTATACGTGTCTGTCTCCGTGTCATAGACGAGAAAGTTCTGGGCCCGGCCGAACCTCGGGTCCACTTTGCTGTCCGACGAATCCCCTTGGGTGGTGATGATGATCTTCATTGTTCTTCTCCTTCTTTTAGAATTGCCTCCAGTTCGGCAGCCCGGTTGTATCCTTCGACCTTGATCTCCACGGTCTTGATGTCGTGCACCGCCTGAGCGGCCTGTTTCATGTCCCAGGCCAGCTTGAAGGCCATCGGACATACGGGCGAACTGGGTCGAAAGGTCAGGATCGCCTTGTACCCCGTGTCTTCCCTTTCGAGTTGCGTGTCCTTCACGAGGCCCATCCGGACGACATCGAGACCGGTTCCCGGGTCGATGATGCCCCGAAGGGCTCCCTGAATCTCTTCCTGGATCTTTGCTTCATCCCTGTTCCGTGGGTTCAGCGATTTCGGTAGAGCTTCTTCCATGACTCGTTCCCCCTGAACAGGTAATCGTTGATCGCCTTCTTGAGCGTTTCGACTGCCAGCTCGGCACAGTGCTCGTGCGTACCGGGAAGGCCCCCCAGGGCGAGGGTGATCTTCCTTGCGTCGATCTGCATCGCATCGGAAACGGTTTCGCCCTCTGCCATCTCCATGGCCATGCTCCCGCAAGCGAGGGTGAAGCCGCATCCCAGCGTGTCGAAGCGTGCTTCACGAATGCGGCGATCCTGAATCGCCAGAAAGACCTCCATCGAATCCCCGCAGTCTCCCGTCACATGGGCATAACCGTCCGGGACGGAGATCTCACCGAGAAGGGGAGGGTCCAAGGCCCTTCTCTGCACCTCGCGCGATACCAGGTAATGCTCCGGTTCTTGGGTCGCCTCTTTCTCAGGCTCCTGGTTTGCGATCATGCGATAGATGTCTTCTTCTTTCACGGTTCCTGTGTCCATTTCTTTTGGATCTCGCCGGCAATGCCTGATCAACGCGACGAGAGGTCTTGTCTACTTTCTGATCATGCGGGCCCCGCAGTTCGGGCAGTCCCGATCGAAGCAGGGGATACCGGGCTGATGGGGGGCTTTGGTATTGCAGGAAGGGCATGTGCACTCCCCGCTCCTGGGCGCACCCTGCATCCCTCCCGTGCCGATCTTGCCTCCACCGGCCCCGCCGCCCGCCGCCCCGGGCCCTCTGTCTCCGGCTCCGCCGCCGCCGGCTCCCCTTCCGCCACCCCCGCTACCGCCGCCACCCCCGCTACCGCCGCCAGCCCCGCCACCGCCACCGCCTCCTCTGCCACCACCGCCTCCTCTACCACCACCACCACCACCACCGCCTCCTCCGCCACCCCGGCCGCCGCCACCGCCTCTGCCCGGGCAGGCCTGCAGTTCGACTGGCCCTGTGCCGTTGCTTCTAGGCATGTCTTGCTTCTCCTTTACGTCCAAAACGGCATTCGACCGGGCTTCTCATGCCCGGGATTGTATGACTTGCTGCCCTGACCCCCCGGATCAGTGTGTCTACGATCAGAGCGCCGCCCCTGTACTGCAGGCATTGTTCTTCTCCACGGCCTCCACGACTCGGTTCACGATCTCCCGGAAGGCGTTGTTCAACTCGTTTCCCTCATCGGTGAGTACGTAGGGCTGGCCATTGTCGCAATGCTCAACCATGTCCGGGGCGATGGGCAGAGCTCCCAGGAAAGGCACGTCGAGTTCTCCGGCCGCGGTCTTCCCCCCGCCCTCACCGAACAAGGGGATGTGCCCGTCACAATGGGGGCAACGCATGCCGCTCATGTTCTCGATGATTCCGAGAACGGGCAGGTTCAGTTTCTTGGCGAAATTCACGCACTTCCTCGAATCCAGCAGGGCCACCTCCTGGGGCGTCGTCACGATCACCGCACCGTCCGCCTCCGGGATGAGCTGCGCAACGCTCAGGGGTTCGTCCCCTGTCCCGGGAGGCGAGTCCACGACGAGGAAGTCCAGAGGGCCCCAGTCCACGTCCTGCAGGAACTGGCGGATGGCAGCCATCTTCAGGGGGCCGCGCCAGATGACCGGTGCGTCGCTGTCCGGCAACAGTCCTGCCATACTGATCACCTTCAGGTGCGGGAAGGGCCGGAACGGTGAGATCTTGTCTTTCTTGCCCCCCGAGGAGAGGGTCCATCCCTCGAGGCCGAGCATCTTGGAAACGTTCGGGCCGTGGATATCAATATCCAGGATTCCGGTCTCGTAGCCCCTGGCCGCGAGGGAGGCCGCCAGGTTGACGGCAACCGTGCTCTTCCCTACGCCCCCCTTGCCGCTCAAGACGAAGACCTTGTGGCGGATGGCCGACAGAGTCTCCCGCAAGAGGCGGTCTTCGTGCTCCTGCTTGAGCTTCTCGTCACACTGATTGTCAGATCCGCAGGTGCTGCAGCCCGAGTTCTTGTCGCAACTATCCTTTTCCATTTCGTTCCCCTTTCCTTGAGTCGTGGTTTCGCATCCGTTTTCGCTTGCATGTCTGTCGGGTTGAGCAGAAGGCCCCGGACCGCTTCTGGGCTGGAGTGTGCAAGACCGTTCCTGCACGCAGGTTGCCGCTGACGTAGTGATGGAGTACATCCTCGGCATCCCCGATGACCCCTCCGATCACTTGAATCCCGTGGTGCTGGAACATACGAAACACGAAGCCGCTCACTGCACCACAGATCAGGGTTTCGATTCCGAGGTCGGCGATTTGCTGAACACGACGGATGGCGTCTCTCTCGGAGAGGGCCGTTTCCTCGAGTTGCACGTTCCCCTTGCGATCCTTTCGTGCCACCACGATCGTGTCGGCACAATCCAACCTGTACGCAACACGATTCTCCATTCGTACGATGCCGACCGGTTTCATGGTTTGCTATTTCCCCCGTCCGGGAACGAATGAGCAAGCTCCGTGCCAGCCCGGCCCATTGCGGCGTGACAGAGAAACATGCCGAAAACCAAATGAAAATTCAACAACACCCACATAGGTCTTAAGGGTAAGGGAGAAGGGTCGACTGCGAACTGCAATAGAAGGCGGGCAATTAGTTGCAATATGCAACGCGACTGTTTACGGATAAGAGATGCCGTGGCGCTTCATCTTCCGCCAGAGCGTGGTCTTGTGGAGGCCCAGCTCCCTGGCCGCTTCGAGCCGGTTTCCTTCGTGCTTGGCCAGGGTCTTCCGGATGAGTTGGATCTCCGAGCTCCTGAGCACCGGCAGCGACTCCGCGCCGGGTGCCGTCTCTTCCATCGCTCGCTCGACAGTCTCTCGAATCTCGGGGGGAAGATGTACGATCTCGATGCGTCTGCCGCGACACAGCACACAGGCGTGCTCGATGGTGTTTTCGAGTTCGCGCACGTTTCCCTGGAATGGGTACTCCATCAGGCAACGCAGGACGTCGTCCGACACCCCGGAAATGCTCTTGCCCATCCTCACGTTGAAATGCTCTAGAAAGTGGTCAATGAGCAGCGGGATGTCTTCTCTCCGTTCCCGGAGAGGGGGAAGGATGATCTTGACCACATTCAAACGGTAGTAGAGATCTTCCCGGAACCCCCCCTGTCGGACCATGTCGAGAAGGTCGTGATGGGTGGCGGCCAGGATTCGCACGTTGGCCTTGACCGTGTGGGTGGCGCCGAGGGGTTCGTATTCCTTCTCCTGCAGGACGCGCAGGAGCTTCACCTGCATGGCAAAGCTCAGATCGCCGACCTCGTCCAGGAAAAGGGTTCCCCGTTCTGCCAGGGCGAACCGGCCCGGCTTGTTGCGCTTTGCGTCCGTGAAGGCCCCTTTCACGTAGCCGAACAGCTCACTCTCCAGAAGCGTGTCCGGCAGGGCCCCGCAGTTCACCACCACATAGGGGCGGCCCTTCCGGTTGCTCAGATTGTGCATGGCCCTGGCAAACAACTCCTTGCCGCTTCCGCTGGGCCCCTGGATGAGGATCGTCGAGTCCGACTCCGCGATGTCGGGGAGCAGGTTGAAGATGGCCTGGATTCGATGGTTCTTGCTGATGATGTCTTCGTAGGAGTAT
>JAQYVQ010000516.1 GCA_030145435.1 Syntrophobacteria bacterium
GTGCGACTACCTGCTGAGCGGCAAGGCGGACATGATGCTTGCCGGGGCCGTGAGCGCGGCAGACCCGCTGTTCATCCATGTCGGGTTTTCCATCTTCCAGGCATACCCGGAGGAAGGGGAGACGAGCGCTCCTCTGGATGAACGTTCGGGGGGACTGGTCGCCGGGGAGGGGGCCGGCATGTTCGTGTTGAAGAGGTTGAGCGACGCGGTCCGGGACGGGGACCGGATCCACGCGGTTATCCTCGGGATCGGGTTGTCCAACGACGGAAAGGGGCAGTCCGTCCTCAGCCCCAACTCGAAGGGGCAGGTCCTGGCCTTTGAAAGGGCCTATGCCGACGCAGGCGTCGATCCGAAGAGCATACAGTACGTCGAATGCCATGCAACCGGCACCCCCCTTGGGGATAAAGTAGAACTCGATTCGATGGACGCCTTCTTCGGTCGGCACGAAGCTTCACCGGTGATCGGTTCCGTCAAATCCAACATCGGGCACTTGCTGACTGCGGCGGGCATGGCCAGCATGACCAAGGCGATCCTGAGTTTGGACCGGGGCGAGATCCCGGGGACGATTCACTTGGAGACGCCCCAGACCTCTGCCAACCAGGTGATCGCCGCCGACCGGATTCCGTCGGAATCCGTGCCGTGGCCGATCGGCTCGGCCCCGAGACGCGCAGGCGTGAGTGCCTTCGGGTTTGGGGGAACCAATGCGCATGTCGTTCTCGAGGAGGAAGGAAAAGGGGCAGCCCAGGATTCACGACCCGACCGAAATGCTTCCGGCCCGTCAAACCCGAAAGGTTGGAAGACCCCGCAGCCGATGGCGATCGTGGCAATGGATGCCCATTTCGGGGACTGCCGGAGCTTGTCGGCGTTTCATCGTGCATCGTATGCAGGCACCCAGCACTTCATCCCGGTGCCGGCGGAACGCTGGAAGGGCATCGAAGAGCAGTCCGGTCTCCTCAGGCACTTCGGGTTAGAAGAGGGGAGGGCGCCGGAGGGGGCGTATGTGGACCGCTTCGACCTGGATTTCATGCGGTTCAAGATCCCGCCGAACGAAGAGGATCGCCTCATCCCCCAGCAACTCCTCGCCCTGAAGGTTGCCGACAAGGCCCTCCAGGCGACCGATCTCGAACGTGGGGACAACGTCGCCGTTATCATCGCCATGGAAACCGAGCTGGGGACCCATCAAATGAGGGGGAGGGTCAACCTGTGCACACAACTCGAACAGAGCTTCTCCGGAGAGGAGATCCGCCTCTCGGGCGAACAGAAGAGCGCACTCACTGAAATCGTCAAAGACAGTGTGCACAACGTGGCCCGCGTGAATCAGTACACGAGCTTCATCGGCAACATCATGGCCTCCCGGATCGCCTCGTTGTGGGATTTCTGCGGTCCCGCCTTCACGCTGTCGTCCGAGGAGAGTTCGGTCTTCAAGGCACTCGAAGTGGCCCGGATGATGCTCGAGAATCGGGATGTGGATGCCGTTGTTGTGGGGGCGGTGGATCTGGCGGGCGGGGTCGAGAATGTGTTGCTTCGAAACAAAGAGAATCGAATCAACACGGGAACGTGCACCCTGAGCTTCGATCGGGACGCAAACGGTTGGCTCGTCGGGGAGGGTGCCGGGGCCGTCGTGCTGAAGCGCCTGGAGGACGCCCGTCAGGGGGGCGATCGTATCTTTGCGACCATCGATGGGATTGCGATCGCGAAGGGGGTTTCTCCAAAGTCCGTCTCCCGGGCATGTCGTCTGGCCCACGAAGATGCGTGTGTCGAACCTTCCGATATCGGTTATCTGGAGGTTTCCGGAAGTGGCGTGGTCGAAGAAGACGATGCGGAGATCAAGGGCCTCCATCTGGCCCATGCAACCTCCTGCCCTGAGTCTCGATGTGCCATCGGAAGCGTGAAGGCAAACATCGGACACACCTTTGCGGCCGCGGGCATGGCGGGCCTCATCAAGACGGCTCTTTGCCTTTGTCACCAGTACATTCCCGGGACGCCGAACTGGTCCGGCCCCGGAAGGCCTGCCGAATGGGAAACGAGTCCCTTCTATGTGCCCACCGAATCCGGAACATGGTTTCTGAAGGAGGGAACGAACAGGCGGGTCGCAGCC
Source organism: Syntrophobacteria bacterium (assembly GCA_030145435.1). Classification (GTDB taxonomy): domain Bacteria; phylum Desulfobacterota; class DSWW01; order DSWW01; family DSWW01; genus S015-6. The sequence goes on from JAQYVQ010000516.1 coordinate 2,099, forward strand.
GTCAGTGGGTTGGGCCGGGACGGTGCTTGCGCGCACGTGATCCTCTCGGAGGCGCCTGCCGTGCATCGGGTTGCGAATGACTATCTGGAAGAGGCTTCGCCCTTTCTGTTCCCCCTCGCCGGTGACGATCCGGCCGGGCTGAAGAAGGACCTGGCCGAGCTTCGGCAGGAAGTCGATCGAGGCGGATCGCTTCCCGGAACGTCCGCCCTCTGTCATGAGCGTTCTCGGGTACGAGTCGCCGCCGGGGTTGCGTTGTCGATCGTAGGCCGGGACCGGGAGGAGGTCCTGCAGGAGATCGACGCTGCGGGCGAGGCGATTGAGAAGGCCTTTTCCACTGGGGAGGAGTGGGCCTCCCTTCGGGGCAGCTATCTGACCCCGAACCCGCTGGGCAATGCGGGAAAGATCGCTTTCGTATACCCGGGCGGGTACAACTCCTACGTCGGGGTCGGGCGAGACCTGTTCCAGCTTTTTCCAGGCGTGTACGAAGAGGTGAGCAAATACTCTTCCCGTTTGGGGAGAAGGGTCGGAGAAGGGCTCGTTTATCCGAGAGGCCTCGAAAAACCGGTAGCGAAGGAAGTGAATTCCCAAGAAAGGGCGCTGCTCGACAGCCCGATCACGATGTTCGAGAGCGGCATCATGCTCTCCATCGCCTATACAAAGGTCGTGAGAGACTGCTTCCGTGTCGAGCCTCAGATGGCCATCGGGTACAGCATGGGCGAGGTGTCCATGATGTATGCCCTGGGCGTGTGGGAAGAAACGGACAGCATGGGTGAGACCCTTCGGGACTCGCCGGTCTTCCGGACCCGACTCGCCGGACCGATGGAGGCGGTGCGGGAAGCCTGGGGCCTGTCCAAGGCTGCGGGCGACGACGAGGGAATCTGGGCCTGCCACGCCCTTCGGACCTCCGCCTCGCAGGCCCGCGAGGCCCTGGAAGGCGAGGATCGGGCGCATCTGATTTTCATCAACTCCCCGAATGAAGTGGTCATCGCCGGGGAGGACGAGGCGTGCAAGCGGGTCGTCCGGAGGCTTGGCTGCGAGCATTTCGACGTCACCATCGGCAACGCGATTCACTGCGAGATCGCAAGGTCTGAATATGATGAACTGGTCAGGTTGCACACCCTCCCGGTCCATGCCGTTTCCGGGATCGATTTCTATTCTGCGGATCGCTTTGCGCCGATTCCGATCGAGACCGAGGTCGTTGCGCACAACATTGCCACGATCTACTGCCATGAAATCGACTTTCCAAGGCTGGTTCGGCAGGCCTATCAGGACGGTGCGAGAATCTTCATCGAGCTCGGGGCCCGTGAGAATTGCACGAACTGGATCGCCGAGGTTCTAGGTGACGAGCCGCATCTGGCCGTGGGGACGAATCGAAAAGGGGCGGGCGAGAAGACATCGATTCTTCGTGCTCTGGCAAGGCTTCACAGCCACCGGGTCTCCCTGGATCTGAGCCCGCTGTACCCGAAGGAGGAGAGTGAAGTTACGCCCCGGAAATCGCTCGTTAAGTCGACATCGGTCGGTGGAACGCGCATCTTGCCGGCCATACTCAACCCGGAGAACGAGAAGCGTTTCCGTTCCGAAAAGGCCGGCGCCCCTGCAATCCCGAGCCGGATTGTCGAAAGGGTTCCGGTGGCGGCGCAGCCGGCACCGGTCCGGACGGTCCGTTCCGTATCCCCGCCTCCACCATCGAGTCCCTTCGATCAAAACCTGTCGTTGATAAGTTCTTCCCATTCCGCCTTCCTGGAAACGCGAAGGGAAGGTCTTCGACAGATCGGTGAGATGATCCGGCTCAAGATGAACCTGGCACCCCTTGCCTCAGAAACAGTCTCCGTACCGGCGAAGGTGCCGGAACCGGAGGGAACGCTCACGCTGGACGAACTTCTCCGCAGGTATCCTCCACGGGACAAAGGCGCGCAAGATCGCACGAAGCGCCCTGGGGAGATCTTCGACTACTGGGACCTGCGGGAGTTTGCAGAAGGGGATATCGGGAAGGTTTTCGGAGACGAATACGCGGTCATCGACCCATACAGACGGCGTGTCCGGCTTCCCCTGGAGCCCTATCTGCTCGTCAGCCGGGTGACCCAGCTTGACGCGCAGACAGGTGTCTTCAAGCCCTGTTCCATGACGACCGAATATGACATCCCTTACCATGCCTGGTATTCGATCGACGGCCAGATCCCCTGGGCCGTTGCCGTGGAATCCGGTCAGTGCGATCTCTGGTTGATCAGCTATCTGGGGATCGATTTCGACTGCAAAGGGGACAGGGTCTACCGCCTCCTGGACTGCACCCTCACGTTCCTGGAGGACGTGCCCCGGGAAGGAGATACCCTTCGCTATGATATCAGCATCAATTCCTTCGCCCGCGCCGGGGGCGCACTTCTTTTCTTCTTTAGTTACGACTGCTACGTGAAAGACAAGCGGGTCGTGGAGATGCGCGGGGGGTGTGCCGGCTTCTTCACCGACGAAGAGCTCGAGGCGGGAAAGGGGATCATTCACACCGAGCAGGAGATCGAGGAAAAGAAGAAAATCGAGAAGAAGCAATTCACTCCGCTGCTGGGTTGCAGCCGGTCCCGGTTCGAAAGGGCGGATCTGGTGGCCCTTGCCAGGGGCGGCAAAGGGGATTGCTTCGGCCCTGGCTATGATCAGGGAGACGTGAACCCGGCCCTGCATTTCACCGCTGAACCGATGCTGATGCTGGACCGGGTCGTCTCCGTCGATCCGAGCGGTGGGGCCTGGGGGTTGGGGCTGGTCGTGGCGGAGAAGGATCTCGCGCCGGATCACTGGTACTTCCCGTGCCACTTCAAGGATGATAACGTGCTTGCGGGTTCGCTCATGGCGGACGGGTGCGGGCAGCTGATGCGGTTCTACATGATGTTCCTCGGGCTGCAGACGCGCACCCGGAACGCTCACTTTCAACCCCTCTTCAATTTGCCGCAGCAGGTACGGTGCAGGGGACAGGTGATTCCAGGGCACTCGCTGCTGACCTACCGGATGGAAGTGAAGGAGATCGGAACTGATCCGAGGCCCTATGCGATCGCAGACGTGGACATCCTGCTGGGCGACAAGATCGTTGTGGATTTCAAGGATCTCGGAGTCGCGATGGTCGAGCAGGATAGAGGCCTCTCGGAGCCCCGAAAGGCGGTTTCGAAAGAAAGAACTGCGCAGGCGGATGCCGATGACAGAGACGAGGGCGCTCTGTTCACGAAGGCTCATCTGGAGGAGTTCGCCACCGGGTCGATCGCCAAGTGCTTTGGGCCCGACTTTTCAATGTATGAAGACCGACAGCCTCCGCGCACCCCGAACGGGGATCTGCAATTGATCAGCCGCGTCCTGGAGACAAAGGTAAAGCGACTCGATTTCAAGCAGCGGTCCAGCGTGGTCACCGAGTATGATGTCCCGGAAGATGCCTGGTTCTTCCGCCAGAACTCCCATCCCGGGGTGATCCCCTATTCGATCCTGATGGAGATCTCGCTTCAACCGAACGGGTTCGTCTCCGCCTGGATGGGCACAACCCTGACCGCCCTGGACGTGGATTTCTGTTTCCGAAACCTGGACGGAGAGGGCACGATCCTGAGGCCGATCGACCTCAGGGGCAAGACGATCACCAATCGTTCGGAATTGCTTTCCACGGTGACGACCGGGAACACGATCATCCAGCAGTTCCGATGGGACCTGAGCCACGGGGGAGAGCCATTTTACGAGGGGACGGCTGTCTTCGGATATTTTCTGCACTCGGCCCTGACCAACCAGATCGGTCTGGATGGGGGTGTCGCAAACGACCCGCTGCAAACGCGGGAATACCTGTCCGACGTTCCTGTGGTGCACATTGAATTGAAGTCGGCCGCCGCAAGGAAGCAGCTCTATGCCGAGAAGACGGACAGGCCGCACGAGCGCCTCGCCGGGCCTCAACTGGAATTCCTCGATGAAGCGCACATCGTGGAGCAGGGCGGAAAATACGGATTGGGGTACGTGTGCGGATACAAGAAGATCGATCCCTCGGATTGGTTCTATCCCTGTCATTTCCATCAGGATCCGGTGATGCCCGGTTCCCTGGGGGTCGAGTCGATCCTGCAGGCCATGCAGATTTTCTCGCTCCATCAGGAACTGGGCGCTTCCTTTCGGTCCCCGCGATTCTGCCAGCGGTTGAGTCATCGGGTCCTGTGGAAGTACCGGGGACAGCTCATCCCCACGGACGATCAAATGGTCATCGAGGTTCACATCAAGAGCGTGGAGCGTGAGCCGGAGAGGGTGACCGTCATCGGGGATGCGAGTCTGTGGAAGAACGATATTCGGATCTACGAAATCACGGATGCCGCGATATGTCTGGAGGAATCCGTAGCGGGCTGATCGAGGACAGGGGGCGCAGAATATGACAAAGAACGGCTTGGGTTATGTCGGCCTCCCGGCGAGCGGGATCGGAGGATGGGAGTGCCCTCTCGCGGCGGTCGCCTTCGACGAACCGGGCATCCTTGCCAGGCTTCTCGCGTTGGACAAGCCCTGTTTTGCCGTGCGGGAGGGCACCCGGGTCGGGTTGAGCAACGAAGGAAACTGCGTGGGGCCGGATCGGGTCGCTGGGAGCGCGCCGGAAACCCTGGCATGGGCTCCGCCCCTCCAGGCGGGACAGTTGGGGGACGACAGCTTCCGGAAGGCCCATGGAACCCGGTTCGCATACTATGCAGGCGCCATGGCGAACGGGATTGCCTCCGAGGACATGATCATTGCCCTGGGGAGAGAGGGCCTCCTGGGATCTTTCGGCGCTGCAGGGCTCCTGCCCGCCCGGGTCCGAGAGGCCATTTCCCGCATCCAGACGGAGTTGCCCGAGGGCCCCTACGCGTTCAATCTGATCCACAGCCCGAACGAGCCGGCCCTCGAGCGCGAGGGTGTCGAGCTGTACCTCGCTCATGGCGTCCGATGTGTGGAGGCGGCTGCTTACCTGGACCTGACACCGCAGGTCGTTCTCTACCGTGTGGCAGGGCTCGAACAGAGCGGAGGGGACGGAATCGAGATCAAGAACAGGCTCATTGCAAAGGTCTCAAGAAAGGAAGTGGCCACGAAGTTTATGGAGCCCGCCCCGCCGAGGCTCCTGCAGCCCCTTCTCGAACAGGGGCGGATTACCGAAGAGCAGGTGCGGCTTGCCGGGCAGGTGCCTATGGCGGACGACATCACGGCAGAGGCCGACTCCGCCGGTCATACCGACAATCGTCCCATGCTCGCTCTCCTTCCGTCCATTCTTGCTCTGCGCGACGAGATCCAGGAAAAGTACGGATACGAAGAGCCGGTCCGTGTGGGGGCTGCCGGCGGCATCGGAACCCCGACAGCCGCCCTGGCCGCCTTTATCATGGGGGCAGCCTATGTGGTTACCGGATCGATCAATCAAGGTTGCGTCGAATCCGGGGCATCGGCGCATTCCAAGGGGCTTCTGGCAGAAGCGGACATGGCGGACGTCATGATGGCGCCTGCGGCGGATATGTTCGAGATGGGCGTCAAGCTGCAGGTTCTGAAACGGGGAACGCTCTTTCCGATGCGTGCCCAGAAACTCTACGAGCTGTACAACCAGTATGAGTCGATTGACGAGATCCCGGTGAAAGAGCGGGAGAAGCTGGAAAAGCAGATCTTCCGGAACGGCCTGGAGGAAATCTGGAAGAGTACGGCGACCTATTTCGCTGAACGAGACCCCATCCAGATCGAAAGGGCGGCGAGCCGGCCGAAGAGGAAAATGGCCCTGATTTTCAGATGGTATCTGGGATTGTCTTCCAACTGGTCGAATGAGGGAACGTCCGGAAGGGAAATGGACTATCAGATCTGGTGCGGCCCCTCGATGGGGGCCTTCAATGCCTGGGCCCGGGGCTCGCACCTGGAAGAGGTGAACGGAAGGAGGGTGGCGGACGTGGCAAAACAGATCCTGACCGGGGCGGCCTTTGCCTACAGGGTCCAGAACCTTGCGACCCAGGGCGTCCGATTCCCTCCGAACTGTCTGGCCTACCGCCCGCGGAAAATGTGAGACGCAGGGGGTAGGGGACGACCAACAACAACAGCAATGAAGTGGTGGAGAGCGAAAAAGTGACCCGAGAAGAAATCATCAAGCTGATTCTGGATTTGGTCCACGAGAGCGTGCCGAGCGAAGACCTGAGCGATGTGGATCCGGACATCCCTCTGCGGGACCAACTCGAGCTGGATTCCGTCGATTTCCTGAACATCATCATGGAACTGCAGATGCGCTACGGGCTCGAAATCCCTGAGGACGACTTCATCGAACTGACGACCCTCAACCGGTGCGTGGGGTATTTGGGGCCCAAGCTGGAGACTAGTGCCTAGGCGTCAATGCTATCCCTGTTCCGAATTCAATTTGCTTGGGCTCCGTCTCTCCCTCCCCCTACAAAGTCGCCCTGCACAAATCGAATTCGGAACAGGGATAGCATCAGATGCCACACGTCTCACCCACCATGGGCTACGGCAGGCCCGGCGCCCGACAGCCGCTCGCCACTCAATGATGAATTGGGAATGCGGAGGCCTCGCCGCGGCTTTATTATTTTAATATATAACAAATGTAGTGTATTATAGTTAAGTATTAATGTATAACTATAAGTCTATACAGCTGCGGTTACTCGACCTAGAGATTCGCGTAGAACCGCTTCCGCCTCGGAAACGATCCTGTCGATGAGTTCGGCCACCGTGGGGATGTCCTGGATGCGGCCCACGGACTGGCCCACAGTCAGCAAGGCCTCTTCCGCATGCCCGTCCTGCCAGACCTGCCGGGCCCTCTCGCCGGAAATGAGGGGAAAGAGTTCTGAGAAGTCTCCGTCACGCTCCTCGATCTCCTCGATTCTTCTGACGATGTCGTTCCGCAAGGCCCGGACCTGAAGCCCGAAATTCGCGAGCAGCTTCTTGAGGCCCAGGGCGGTTTCCGTTTCGTTTCGCTCGATGAGGACCTTGTGGATGTTTGGATGGACCCGACAGTCCTGGGTCGCCAGAAACCGGGTGGCCATCATCATTCCGTCGGCGCCGAGGACGAGGGCCGCGGCCAGGGTCTTTCCATCCACCATCCCGCCTGCGGCCATGACAGGGATATCGACAGACTCGACAACCCTTGGCACGAGGACCATGGTAGAGACGTTGTCCTTGTGTGGGAAGCCGCCTTCCTCGAAGCCTGCGATGGTCACGGCGTCATAGCCCACCTTCTGAGCGTGCACCGCATGCTTGACCGTGCCCACCTTGTGAAGCACCTTGACGCCTGCCTCCTTGGCCATGGGGATGTACTCGGGCCCGAGGAATGTGTCCACAGGGGCTCCGGCGATTTCGAGGGCCTTGACCTTTCGCTCGCATGAGACCTTGAAGAACTCTCTCAGGAGTTCCACGGGCAGGCGGATGGAGGGCATGGTCGTGATGTTGACGATAAAGGGCTTGTCGGTGAGCTCTCGCGTCTTGTCGATGGCCGCTCGAAATTCGTCGCCCGTATTGTAGTTGCCCGATGTCAGGTTCCCCATGGCGCCGGCGTTGCTGATGGCCGCGGCAAGCTCCGGAATGGCGAGCCAAAGCATACCTCCGCACTGGATAGGGACCTGGATGTCGAAGAGTTCCATGATTCGTGTTTTCATAGCGAAGCCCCCTTGCTTAGATGAAAGGAATAGATATTTCACTCCGGCATGCCTTGTCAAATCGAAGAGAATCGGGAAGAATCGACTCGATGCTTATCTACGCGGTGTCCGACATACATGGAAATCCCGAGAAGCTCTCGAAGATTCGAAGGAACGTGGTGGAGCACAATCCGGACGTACTGGTGGTTGCGGGTGACCTCACGAACTATCACGGCCATCGTCGCGTCGTCTCCGGGTTGAACGACATGGGGTTGCCTGTTCTGGCCGTCCGCGGAAACTCGGATCTTCCGGTCGTGGATCGCCTGTTGCGGGCGTTTCCCCGAACCGGCTCTCTCCACCTGAAAGAGACCGTGTTGAAGGGGGTCCGATTCACGGGCGTGAGCGGGGCGATCCCGGTTCCCTTCCGAACGCGGCTGAGGTGGATCGAGAGGCCGGTGCTCGAGCAGATGCTCGGTCTCGTGCAGGGGCATTCCATCCTGGTCGCACACCCTCCTCCGTGGGGAACATTGGATGAGGTGATGGGCAAGTTCCACGCGGGTTGCAGGGGGATAGAGGAAATCGTGAGGAAACGACAACCCCGCATGCTGATTTGCGGGCACATCCACGAAAGACCCGGGACGGCACGATTGGGAAAGACCCTGGTGGTAAACTGCAATATGGGAAGGAGGCGAGCCGGTGCGATGATCGACTGGAGTGCGAGCGGGGAACCCGGCGTCGAGATGCTCTGAAGACGGGGCGCCCACCGGGCCGTCCGGGTGCTCAATCGGACCGCCTCAGGTCGCCCCCCTTGCGAACTTGACAGGTGCGCGACGAGAGACTTAGTATGCTATTCGTCGGGCCCAAAAAGAGAACGGAATAGGTGGAAGAGAGAGCGAAAAAATCGATCAGATACGTTCGAGAGAAAGTGGCCGCAGGGGAGGAGTTGTGATGAGCAGCAGGGGTCACAAGCAGGAGGCTCTATCGACTGCGGCAAAGATCCGTTTCATCAAGGTCGGTCTCCTTGTTGCGGTATGCGTCGGCCTGATTGCGTGTACGGTGGAAACGGATTTGGGACCCGATGGCCTGAAAGATCTGCGGGAAGGCCAGAAGGCGATCCTGGAGCGCATCGAGAAGATCGAAAAGACGCAGAAAAAAATGCTTGCGTCCTTGCAGAAGAGGTCCCCGAACAAACCCACCGTTGATTACAACAAAGTCTACGACATAAAAATCGGTCGATCCCCGGTGAGAGGGGCGAAGGACGCGCAGGTCACGCTCATTGAGTTCTCCGATTTCCAGTGTCCCTACAGTCAACGTGCTCAGCCTCTGATCGAGAAGCTCCTGAAGGCCTACCCGGACGATCTGCAGCACGTGTACAAGAATTTCCCCCTCCGGTTTCACAAGGAGGCGATGCCGGCGGCCAAGGCCTGTCTGGCAGCGGGACTGCAGGGGAAATTCTGGGAGATGGAAGAGATACTTTTAAAGAACACGAAGAAGCTCGAGGACAAGGACCTGAAGAAGTATGCCGAGGAGATCGGCCTGGACCTGCAACAGTTCGAGAAAGATTTCAACAGTGAAGAGGTAGACAAACTCGTGCAGGAGGATCTCGCGGAGGCGAAGAAGGCGAAGGTCACCGGGACGCCCACACTGTTCCTGAACGGAAAGCGGGTTCAGAATCGGTCCGAGGAGGCGATGAAGCAGGAGATCAAGACCCTCCTGGAGGGGAAAAAGAAATCCTGATGAGAGGGTGGGTGATGAAGAGCGATGTGCTGGATTCATCCGAAACCGGAGGGGCGGCCCCCTTGTTGCGGGGGTCGTTTTTTTGTTGCCTAAGGGTTCGCGCAGAAATAACTTCACAGGGGAAGGGCCAATCATCTCATCATGGGGATGGGTTTTCGCGCCCAGATTTGGGTCAGATTCGGCCGCGACGATCGAGCAAGACCGCAGGCATAGCCCCGCTATGGCGAGGAACT
>JAQYVQ010000524.1 GCA_030145435.1 Syntrophobacteria bacterium
GGGGTCGACCTGGACGTGGAGCCCGGGGAGATCTTCGGCCTGGTCGGCCCGGACGGCGCGGGCAAGACGACCACACTTCGACTGTTGGTGGGGGTGCTCGATGCCGACGAGGGGCATGCCTCCCTGGGAGGCCTTCGTGTAGACCAGGATCCGGATCGGGTTCGCGAGCGGTTGGGCTACATGCCCCAGCAGTACAGCCTGTATGCCGACTTGACCGTCGCAGAAAACCTGAGGTTCTTTGCCGACATGCATTTTGTCTCCAGGGCCGACCGGAAGGCGCGGCTGGCCCGGCTCTACCAGTTCTCGAGGCTGGAGCCTTACGCTCGCCGGCGAGCCGGCCAGCTCTCGGGAGGGATGTACAAGAAGCTCGCCCTGTCGTGCAACATGATCCACAGCCCGCGACTCCTGTTGCTCGACGAGCCCACCACCGGCGTGGATCCCCTGTCGCGGCGCGAGCTGTGGGAGATCCTCTACGCCTTTGCTGCTGAAGGGGTGGCGATCGTTGTCAGCACGCCGTACATGGACGAGGCGGAGCGATGCCACCGGGTGGGTCTCATGTCCGCAGGCCGGTTCCTCCAGACCGACAGCCCGAAGAAGATCCTGGCGTCCTTCCCGGAGACGATCTTCGAGGTCTTGATCCCAGAGGCCTCTGCCGCGCGGGCAGTCCTGGAGAAGGAGGACTGTGTGCTGCGCAGCTACCCCTCGGGCCAGGTGCTCAAGGTCGCCTGCAGGTCCGGGACTGGAGCCGAAGATATCGAACGCTCCCTCGGGCAGGCCGGAACCTCTGCCTCCTCGATCGAACAGGTGGACCCAACCTTTGAGGACGTCTTCCTGTCGTGGGAAGGGGGAGAGCCATGATCGCCGTCAAGGCCGACGGCCTCGTGAAGAGGTTCGGCCCTTTCACCGCAGTCGATCGTGTTTCCTTCGAGGTGGGCGAGGGATCCATCTTCGGGTTTCTCGGCCCGAACGGGGCCGGCAAGACCACGACGATTCGAATGCTTTGCGGCCTCATCCCACCTACAGAGGGGGGCGCCACGGTGGCCGGGTTCGACGTGGCCCGCGAGCCGGACAAGATCAAGGAGAGCATCGGGTACATGAGCCAGAAATTCTCGCTCTATGCAGACCTGACGGTAAAGCAGAACCTCGCGTTCTATGCCGGGGTCTACAGCATTCCCCGGAAGAAGCGGGCGGCGCGGATCGACCTGGCCCTGGGAATCGCAGGCCTCCGTGGACTGGAACATCGTCTGACCGGCACCCTGGCCGGAGGCGTGAAGCAACGGCTGGCCCTGGGGGCGGCGATCCTGCACGAGCCCCGAATCGTTTTTCTCGACGAGCCGACCGCCGGCGTAGACCCTTCCAGCCGAAGAGACTTCTGGGACCTGATTTCCGAGCTTCGCAGACAGGGGGTTACGGTCTTCGTGACCACCCACTACATGGATGAGGCCGAGCACTGCGATTCCCTGATCCTGATCTACTCGGGCCGAAAAATCGCCGAGGCTTCCCCCCGAGAGCTCGTGACGGACGTGATCAAAGGGACGATGCTCGAGGTATCCGGTCCCCCGCCCCGGGAGGTCGTGGAGCGGCTGGCCTCTGACTCGCGGGTACAACGAGCGCAGATCTTCGGCCTGACCAGCCGGGTGCTTATGGAAGACGGCCCCGGGGCCTCCGAAAACCTCCAGGGGCTGCTGGCAGCGGCAGGTTGGTCCGACGCCCGGGTTCGCCCGATCCGGGCGAGCCTCGAGGACGCGTTCAT
>JAQYVQ010000566.1 GCA_030145435.1 Syntrophobacteria bacterium
GATGCAGGTCCCCGTGACATAGCTCGAGGCGTCGCTCGCCAGGTAGAGGGCGGCCCCGACGATCTCGGAGGGCTGTGCGTGCCTCTTCATCGGGATTCTCTCGAGGGCAATGTCGTAGATCTCCTTGGTCTGGATCAGCACCTCGGAGAACTTGGTCGCGGTCAATCCCGGACAGATGGCATTCACTCTTACGTTCGAGAGGGCCAGTTCTTGCGCAAAGGTCTTTGTCATGTTGACCATGCCGGCCTTGGTGACGCCGTAAATGCCCTGCATCGGGTTGGCCTTGAACGCGCCTACCGAGGAGACGTTGATGATCGACCCCCCTCCCTTCTGCATCATGATCCGGGCAGCGGCCTGGGTCATCAGGAAGGGGCCCTTCAGATTCACGTCCAGGGTCTTGTCCCACGCCTCCTCGGTAGCGTCGATGAAGAGGCCGAAGTACGGGTTCGTGGCCGCGTTGTTCACCAGGATGTCCACGCCGCCGTAAGTCTCGACTACCTTATCGATGAGGGTCTTGATCTGGTCCGGCTTGCCCACGTGGCATGCCAAGGCAAGGCACTCTCCCCCTATTTCCCGGATCTCTTCCGCCACTCCATCCAGGGCCTCCTGTTTCCGGCTGGCAAGGACTATGCGGGCGCCCTGTTCGGCCAACCCTGTGGCGATGGCTTTGCCGATTCCCCGACTTCCGCCCGTTACGATCGCTACCTTCCCGTCCAATCGAAACTTGTCTGCGTACATGAAAGTCCTCCTTAGCAGGCCGTTGAATAATGCCTCTTCTGCTATGTCATATGCGCAATTACAGGTGAAAGGGCAAAGGTGAAAGGTAAAAGGGATGGATTAAGTATTGAAGACTCAATCAGAGTGAACTCACACCCTCTGCAGGGGGTTGGGCACTTTTCCCTTTACCCCTTTCCCCTTTTTCCTAGACCTAGGCTGCTGCGCCTGGGATAAAGTTCGGATTTCGCACCTCTTTCAATGCGATGGCTTCCTCAGGGCACTGGTAGGCACACTGGCCGCAGCCGATGCACAGATCCTCTTCCACGGCCACCTTCTCCTCCGCGCCGCCATTGTCCATGGAGAGGGCATCCACCGGGCAGGCCTCCACGCAGGTCTGGCAGAGGGTGCACTTGTCGGCATCCACTTTGGGAAGGAACCGGCTCGGGGCGAGGAGCACTCGCTTCCTCTCCTTGAGAATGAGGGGCAGCACGATGCAGCAGCAGGGACAGCAATTGCAGATAATGTGCTCGTTGTCTGCCCGATTGTCGGTCACGTGAACCAGGCCCGCCTCCTCCGATTTCTTGATGATCTCCTTGGCCTCCTCCTTGGTGACCTCCCTGCCGGTGCCCCGCTTGATCGTGTACTCTGCCGCGCGGTTGAGTTGGAGGCAGACTTCCACAGGCGACTCGCATTTCTTGGCCGTGAGCCGGCAGGTGCAGGCCGTGACCGCAAGACTGCGGGCATCGTCGACGATCTTGAGGACGTTGTCGAAAGGAAGTATCTGTGACCCGCCCCCTTCCATCGGCACCTCCACGGGAATGACCCGCGTAAACGCGGGAAGGTCCATAGCCACAAGGGCCTGGGCGATCGCGGGATACTCCTCATCCATGAATTCCTGCCACTGATCGAGGAACCCGTCGGGCGCCTCGGGCCACAGGATGGTGGCGTCGTGGAACTGGAGCATGTGTCGCGCCATGGAGTAAGTGACAACGCCCTCCTTTTCCTTGTCGAAGACGACGCCTTTCCGGAAGAGCAGATCGAGCATGGGCTTGGTTTTCTCCGGCTTTCGTCCCGTCTTCTCGGCGAGTTCTTCCACGGTCCCGGGCATGGCGAGGAGAAGCCGCGCCTCTTCTTCGTCGCAGAGGACCTTCCAGAGCTTTTCGATTCGCTCGGAAGGGGTTCCTATCTTCTCGGAGAGCTTCTGATACAGATCTTCGCTTCCCATGGCATTCTCTCCCATATTTCGTTGAGGTGACAGAGGAAAAAGGATAGCGGACCCTTTAGCCGGAAGCAAGCCGGCAGGCCCCGGGGCAGGGCCCGGCATTGACCCGGCTCTCGCCCTGCCTGATAATGAATCGGCAGGAACAACCCATTGGGCAATTCGGGGACAGCCACTTCATTCCCCACTGATCACCTGTAATCCCCGCTTAGGAACGAAGTGGCTGTCCCCAAATTGCCCAAGATGAGATGCGAAGATGGGAATCCATTTTTCGCGAACCCATTGATCGGAACGTGACATGAGCGAAATCTGGTACTGCAACGGGTTACGGTTTTCCTGCCAGCAATGCGGCCAGTGCTGTTGGGATGAGGGCGAGTACACGCAAGTCTACGTTGATCGGGACGACTTGAGGAAGATGGCCGCGTACCTGGATCTCTATCCGGATGCCTTCTACAAGAGGTTTGTGAAGCCTTCGGAGGGCTTCGACGTGCTCAGATCGCGCCGCGGAGCCTGTATCATGCTCCGGGACGGTCGATGCCGGGTCTATCCCGTCCGGCCCCGGCAGTGCCGGACCTGGCCCTTCTGGGTTGAAAACCTGCGCCGGCACGTCTGGTACGGGGAAGTCAGAAAGCGGTGTCCCGGGGTCGGCAAGGGACGCAAGTACGATGTAGAGGAGATCGACCAGATCTTACGAGGTGGTGGACCCGTATCGTGAGTCCTAGCACCTGTTCCGAATTAGATTTGCTTGGGCTCCGTCTCTCCCTCCCCCTACAAAGTCGCCCTGCACAAATCTAATTCGGAACAGGTGCTAGCGCCCGAGGCCCCGCGCCACCTCCCCTAGACGGCTGCGATTCAATTAGTTTGGGCTCCGTCTCGTGTCCGAAACGGACTGCTTATTTCTTCTTCTTGCGGGTTGTCTTCGTGCCCTCGAGCGCGGAGCGAACCCATTGCCAGCCCGCTGCGGTCTTCGGGTGCCCACACGTCGTCATGGCCATCAGGACGGCCTGGTAGATCTCGTCAACGGTGGCCCCATGCTCTTTGGCCATGATCGCGTGACGCCCCGTGGCGGT
>JAQYVQ010000568.1 GCA_030145435.1 Syntrophobacteria bacterium
GCCCAGCACGTCGTCTTCCCTCATGATGAGGTGTTCCTCACCCTCGATCTTCACGTCGGTTCCCGAATACTTGCCGAACAGGATCCGGTCTCCAGCCTTGACCTCGAGAGCAACCATCTTCCCGTCGTCCAGCATCTTCCCTTTCCCAACGGCCACCACCTTACCCTCTTGTGGCTTTTCCTTGGCCGAGTCCGGAATGATGATGCCTCCCTTTGACTTGTCCTCTTCTTCGATCCTCTTTACCAAGAGTCTGTCCCCTAGCGGTCTGATCTTCATCTGTCGAGCCTCCTCTTCTTAGTGTTGCCAGGTTAAGGTGTTAACGAAAATCTTCTCGGTCCGAAAACCCTTTCGAACCGGTTACGCTTCTATCCGCCGAGTCCGTGGGCGCTCGCCGCGCTGGGCCCCGATGGGTCTTCATTCCATGTTCTGAAAATTTGGCTGAGGAAGGATCTACCCTTATCGTACAAAGCCGAGGTGCCGTGAATTCCATCCGGGAGGTCCATATTGTCTGCCAAGGATAAACGTAAGTCAAGGCAGTGAGTTAGGGTTGCTTTTTAGCAGCCGAAGCCCGCGACTGCTAACAGTTGACTAAGGTAATCACTACGGAAGGCTTGTCAAGGGTTGCTCGAGGATTTTTTGGATTTCTTGTGAACGGCCCGGCCCTCACGGGCAAGATTTCGCGGGTTGTCTCTTCTCGAGAGGCTGTCGAGAAACGGCCATCTGCGGCGTTGCGCTCACCCTTCGTCACCGCGGCGGACGAGAAGTCCTGCCTCATTCCTCAGGATTTCGCGCGCCTTGCACCTGACCCTTTCTCGACAGCCTCTCAGCCGGGTGTTTTTTGACACCCTTCTCGAATAGGAAGATCCGGAGAACCAGCAGGGTGACGCCGACCGTAATCGCGATGTCCGCCACGTTGAAGGCGGGCCATTGGAAAGCCTTGTAGTGGAACAATATGAAATCGATGACTTCTCCCAGCCGAATCCGGTCTATCAGGTTCCCGATGGCCCCCCCGAGGACCAGGGAAAGGGCCAGGGGCATCATGACCTCCGATTCTTCGAGTTTGTAGAAAAGGAAGAGGATGATGCCGATTGCAACGGACGAGACCAGGATGAAGAAAGGAATTCGAAAGCCAGCGTGGCTGCCGCTCAGGATCCCGAAGGCGGCTCCTGTGTTCCGGATGTAGTGGAGATCCAGGAGGCCGGGCACGATCGGGGTAGTTTCGTAGAGCCGCATCGCCTTGTCGACCCAGATCTTCGTCGCCTGGTCGATCAACACGACAAGGCTTCCCACCACCAGGAGCACGTTGTATCGGCGCGGCCACTTCACCTCGGACCCCCTTCGTCCCATCAGGAAATCTGTTTCAGCTCTTCTATGCAACGGTCGCAGACGGACGGGTGCTCGGAATGTGAGCCCACGGAAGGGCAGTAGACCCAGCACCGGTTGCACTTGTCTCCACGGGCCTTGCCCACCTGGATGGCGAGCCCCGGCACCTCCTGGCTCTGGAAGACGTTCTCCCCCTCCAGCCCTTTTTCGACCGTGACTTCCGATACGATACAGAGCTGGCGCAACGAGAAAGGGAAGGTTTCCAGGAACTCGCCCCACCCGTCAGGGGGGGTCACCCGCACCCAGGCATCCAGGGCGTGCCCGATCTTCTTCTGCGTCCGGGCGATCTCCAGGGCCTTGGACACCTCTTGCCGGAACTGGAAGACCTTTCCCCAACGCCCCTCCAGGTCGGTATCCTCCCAGTCCGGGTTTACATCCGGCAGGGAGCAGAGGTGGACGCTTTCCGGTTTGCCCTCGTGGTCCGGGATCCGGTGCCAGATATCCTCGGTAGTGAACGAGAGGATCGGTGCGAGGAGGCGTGTAAGGGCGTGCAGGATCTCGTACAGGGTCGTCTGCGCGGACCGCCTGGCTGGGGCATCCGGTGCGGATACGTACAGGATCTCTTTCAGTACATCCAGGTACACAGAGCTCATGTCCACCACACAGAACTCCAGGGCGCGGTGGTACACGACGTGAAACTCGTACCGATCGTAGGCCTGCCGCAGCCTCTCGATCAGGCGGGCCAGCCGGAACATGGCCCAGCGATCCAACTCGGATCGCTCGCGGACCGGGACCGCGTGGCGCCCGGGCTCGAAATCGAAAAGATTCCCCAGCATGAACCGGGCCGTGTTCCGTATCTTCCGGTACGATTCGGAAAGCCGGGTGAGGATCTCTTCCGAAATCCGGATGTCGTCCCGATAATCCTCTGCAGAGACCCACATCCGGATGATTTCCGCCCCGTAACGAGAGGTCAGCTCCATGGGGTCGATGATGTTTCCCACGGACTTGGACATCTTTCTGCCCGTGCCGTCGACCACGAAGCCGTGGGTCAGGACACTTCGGTAGGGTGCGGTCTCGCGCGTGCCGACCGAGGCGAGCAGGGAAGAATGGAACCAGCCCCTGTGCTGGTCGCTTCCCTCCAGGTACATGTCTGCCGGGTATTTGAGATTCGTGCGCTTCAGCAGGACGGAGGCGAAGCTCACCCCGGAGTCGAACCAGACATCCAGGATGTTGTTGTCCTTGACGAAGGTCGACCCCTCGCATTTCGCACAGGTCGTGCCTGGTGGAAGAAACTTCTCGGCCGGGTCGGAGAACCAGCAGTCTGATCCGTTCTGTTCGAACTGATCCGCCACGCCCCGGATCACCGATCCGTCAAGCAGGATCTCGTTGCAGGAGGCGCAGTGGAAGGCGATGATGGGCACGCCCCACGACCTCTGCCGGGAGATACACCAGTCCGGCCGATTCTCGACCATCGAATAGATACGCTCCCGGCCCCAAGGGGGGATCCAGGTCACTTTCATTATGTTTTCCAGGGCCTTCCGGCGCAGTCCGTTCGCCTCCATTGAGATGAACCACTGCTCCGTCGCCCGGTAGATGATCGGCTCTTTGCACCGCCAGCAGTGCGGGTACGAATGAGCAAGGCGGTCTTCCTTGAGCAGCGCACCCTTGTCTCTAAGCAGGGCCGTCACGTTCGGGTCTGCTTTGAAGACGAACTGGCCCTGGAACGGGGGGGCCTCTTCCGTGAACTTCCCCGCGTCGTCCACGGGCGCCAGGACGTCCAGCCCGTAACGCAGACCGACCTCGAAGTCCTCCTGGCCGTGGCCGGGTGCGGTATGAACGCAGCCTGTTCCCTGCTCCAGGGTGACGTGGTCCCCCAGAACGATGACGGAATCGCGCTCGTAGAGGGGATGACGGCAGCGAAGGCCTTCCCACTGGCTGCCCGGCAGGCTCCCCACCTTCTCGTACGATGCGAACCCGAGTTCTTGCATGACCGCCTCGACAAGGTCCTCGGCCATCACAAAACACCGGCCGTCCGGTACCCTTACCGCTGCGTACGAATAGGCCGGATGGAAGGCCACGGCGAGGTTCGCCGGGATGGTCCACGGGGTTGTGGTCCAGATCAGGACCGAAGTCTTCTCTCTCGGGAGATCTCCTATCGAGGCAGGCGCATCCGACACGAGAGGGAACTGGACGTAGATCGACGGGGATGTGTGGTCATGGTATTCCACCTCGGCCTCTGCCAGTGCGGTCCGGCACCGGGCGCACCAGTAGATCGGCTTTCTGCCTCGGTAGACGCTGCCCTTGTCCACCAGGGTGGCGAACTCCCTGACGATCTGGGCCACGTAGCCGAGATTCATCGTGAGATAGGGCTCCTCCCAGATGCCGAGAACGCCCAGCCTCTTGAATTCCTCCTTCTGAAGCTCGATGAACTTCGTGGCGTAGGCCCTGCACTCCTGCCGTATGGAGGCTGTGGGGAGATCCTTCTTCCGAGCTCCGAGCATCTTATCGACCTGATGTTCGATAGGCAGCCCGTGACAGTCCCATCCCGGGACGTACGTGCTGTCCCAGCCCTCCATGAACCTGTGTTTGACGATGATGTCTTTGAGGATCTTGTTCAGGGCGGTCCCGAGATGGATGTTGCCGTTGGCATAGGGCGGGCCGTCGTGGAGGATGAACTTGTCCCTTCCCTCGGCCGTCTCCCGTATGCGATCGTAGAGGCGCGTCGTTTCCCACCTTTCCAGGAGTTCCGGTTCCCTCTGGCTGAGACGGGCCTTCATGGGGAACTCCGTCTTCGGGAGATTCAGCGTGGATTTGTAGCCTTTTGAACCGTCTTCTTTTTTTGACAATCCCATGTCCCTGTCTCTCAAGCTTCCGAAGAACCTTCATGGTGGCGCTTGTTGGGGTGGAGCGGAACAGTCTCCCGGCGTCGGAGAAAGAACGGAAGATCATAACATCACGAAGAACAAAAGAAAAGAAGGCCCGGTCGCTTTGTCTTTCGACCCCGTCGCGGTCGTTGATTTATCGGCCCGCCTACGTTATACAGCCGAATTATAGGTTTGCTCGATCGAATCGAAACAAGGCCCCAAAGGATGATGGGAGTGATCATGCGCATCGTGCGATTTCTGGCGAACGACGAGGCCCGGTACGGCGTCCTGGATGCTAAAGACGAGATTCAACCCCTGAAAGCCCCCCCCTTCGAGGGGGTGGAACATGACGAGGGGCGCTTCCTGCTTTCCGAGGTGGAGTTGCTTGCCCCGTGTGAGCCGTCGAAGATCGTGGGAATAGGCCTCAACTACCGGGATCACGCCAAGGAAGTCGGGCTGGAGTTGCCGAAGGAGCCCATGTTGTTCCTGATGCCGGACACAGCGGTCATCGGCCCGGGCCGGACGATCCGCTTCCCGGAGATGAGCGAGCGGGTGGACTATGAGGGGGAGCTGGGGGTCGTGATCGGCCGGCCCGCCTTCCGGATCAAGAAAGAGGAGGCGGCGGACTACATATTGGGGTACACCTGCTTCAACGACGTGACGGCCAGGGACCTCCAGATGTTGGATACGCAATTCACTCGCTCGAAGGGCTTCGACACCTTTGCCCCGATCGGTCCCTGGATCGTGACCGATATCGATCCGGGCTCTCTGGACATCGAGACCTACCTGAACGGGACCCGCAAGCAGAGTTCCAACACCCGCCAGCTCTTGTTCGACCCTCTTCATCTCGTACACTTTGTCTCCTGGGTCATGACCCTGAATCCTGGAGATGTGATTGCCTCGGGGACGCCCGCAGGCATCGGGCCGATGGAGCCTGGAGACCGGGTGGAGATCCGAATTCAGGGCATAGGGAGCCTGGTCAACGAAGTGGCGTCCTGGGAGTAGGGCCCGTTGTGGGTGTAGGGCCCGTTGTGGGTGTAGGGCCCGACCGGCCCCTGAACAAGAGCAACACAGAGGAGATGATATGAGCAAGAGCAGACTAGCGAAACGAATCCTTGATCTGCCGCCCTACCTGTTTGCAGAGCTGGATCGCGCAAAGGCCGAGTTGCGGGCCCAAGGGAAGGATGTGATCAGCCTGGGGATCGGCGATCCGGACATGCCCACCCCGGAACCGATCATCGAGGCCCTGAAGCGGGAAGCCGCTGAGCCGGCAAACCACAAGTACCCGAGCTACGAGGGGCTCCTCAAGTTTCGGGAGGCCGTGGCGGAATGGTACGACGGTCGCTTTGGGGTCGCCCTGGATCCGGTCACGGAGGTGGTCAGCCTGATAGGCTCCAAGGAGGGGATTGCTCACCTGCCCCTCGCCTTCGTGGATCCCGGGGATGTGGGCCTGTACACGGATCCGGGCTACCCGGTTTACCCTGTAGCCATCGCCTTCGCAGGGGGCACGGCCGTCAGCGTACCGCTGAAAGAAGAGAACGGGTTCCTGCCGGACCTGGAGGCGATTCCGGTAGAGACGGCCCAAAAGGCCAAGATTCTCTACATCAATTACCCGAACAACCCAACCGCGGCCACTGCGGACGAGGCGTTCTTCGAGAAGGTGGTCGCCTTTGCCCGTCGTCACGAGATTCTCGTATGCCACGACGCCGCCTACACGGAAATTTCCTTCGACGGGTACAAGGCCCCCAGCTTTCTCCAGGCGAAAGGGGCCAAGGATGTGGGGATCGAATTCCACTCGCTGTCGAAGACGTACAACATGACCGGATGGCGAATCGGGTTCTGCGTGGGCAATGAGGATGCTGTGGCCGGGCTGGGAAAGGTCAAGACCAACATCGACTCCGGCGTATTTCAGGCCATCCAGTACGCCGGTGTAGAGGCTCTCCTGCGCAACGGCAAGATCCCTGAGCATCTGAGCAATATCTACCAGAAGCGGCGAGACCAGGTGATAGAAGGCCTGCGATCCTGCGGGTTGAACCCGTTCGTTCCCCGGGCCGCCTTCTATGTCTGGTGTCCTGTGCCCGAAGGAATGGATTCGAAGGCGTTTGCAGGGAGGCTCCTGGCCGAGGCCGGAGTGGTCGTCACGCCGGGTGTGGGCTTTGGCGAGCACGGGGAAGGGTATTTCCGGATCACCCTTACCCAGAGCGAGGAGAAGCTCGAGGA
>JAQYVQ010000605.1 GCA_030145435.1 Syntrophobacteria bacterium
CTTCTTCGTGCAGGGCTTCCCAAATGGCATACCTCTCCTTCAAGTCTTCCCTCATCCTGGTGGCCTGGTCGTGGAGTTGCTCCAGGGCCAAGTGGTCCCTTGCCAGGCCCGGGTCGCCCATTTCCCGCTCGACTTCTTTCAGCGACGCCTCCAGTTTGCTGATCTCTTCCTCGATGTGGGCGATTTGCCTCGTCCTCCTCTGATCCCGGCGCTGTTCCGCTTTCCTCTGTTCCCTCCCCCGGAGCCGGTCCTGCTTCTCCTCCTCCCCGGCCTCGCCCCCCCGTTTCGCCGCACCGGCCACGCGGCCCGCTGAGACAGGGATCAACCGCCCTTCAGCCTTGGCGGCCAGGAAGTCCTCATAGCTGCCCGGGAAGCCGAGGATCCTCTCGTCACGCACCTCCAGGACACGGGTCGCGATCTCCTGGATGAAGTATCGATCGTGGCTGACGAAGACGAGGGTTCCACCGTATGCCCTCAGGGCCTCCAGGAGGGCCTGCCGGCTTACGATGTCCAAGTGGTTGGTCGGCTCGTCGAGGAGGAGCAGGTGGTGCCGTTTCGGGAAGACCCTTGCCATGGCCAGACGGGCGCGCTCCCCGCCGCTCAGCGCGTCGATCGACTTGAAGACGTCTTCCCCCCGGAATCGAAAGCGGGCCAGGAGCGATCGTGCCTCTCCCTGGGTCAATTGCGGAGATGCAGACAGGATTACATCCAGCAGGCTCTCCCCTGCCCGGAACCAGGACCCCTCATCCTGGGAATAGTAGCCGATCGACACCCCGTCTCCCACGACCCGAATGCCTCCCTGGGTCTCTTCCGAGCCCACGAGAACCCGGAGCAGGGTCGACTTACCGGCTCCGTTCGGGCCCACCACAGCGATCCGTTCTCCCCGTTCCACGTTCAGGCTGACGTCCTCGAAGAGAACCCTGCCAGGAAAGGCCTTGGTCACGTCCACCAGTTCGACGAGTATCCTGGGCGCACGCGGCGGAACACGGATCGGGAAGTGGACCTTCCGTTGCCTCTGCGCGGGAGGAGCAACCCGCTCGATCTTGTTCATCTGGCGGAGGCGGCTCTGTGCCTGTCGGGCCCGGTCCTTCCTGACCCGGTTCTTGGCCACGAAGTTCTCTATACGTTTGAACCGCTCTTGCTGCGCTTCATAATCGGCAGATCCTTTTTCGTCCATTTCAGTCTTTTCGTTTATATATTTTGAATAGTTACCTATATATACTTCAAGTTTTGCATTAGACAGTTCAGCCACCTTGTTCACCAGCGCATCGAGCAGGTGCCGGTCATGCGAGACCAGGATGAAGCACGTGTTCGCCCCCTTCAGGTATTCTTCAAGCCAGTTCTTTGCATCGAGGTCCAGGTGATCGGTCGGCTCGTCCAGAAGCATCAAATCCGGTTCCCTGACCAGTACCTTTGCCAGCCCTATCCTCATCTGCCATCCCGCTGAGAACTCCTCCACGGGCCGTTCGTAGTCCTCCGGCGTGAAGCCTAACCCCTCCAGGATCCGCTTCAGCTTGCTTTCCTGTGCGTACCCGCCGGTGTGCTGAAACATGGTCTCCAGTTCCCCGTACTGGGCCATCGCCTTCTGGTGCTCCGGGTCATCCGGGGACAGGGAAGCGAGCTTATCGAGCAAGCGCCTGCGCTTCTCCACGGCCTCGAGCCATTCGGGCAGGGCGGAGATCACCTCTTCCCAGAGCACGCTTCCCCGGTGGGCAAGCCCGCTCTGCGGGAGGTACCCGACGACGACGCCCCTTTGTCTCTCCACCGCACCGGCCGTCGGCTTCACCTCGCCTGCAGCGATCTTCAGCAGGGTACTCTTGCCGGAGCCGTTCTCACCGATCAGGGCGAGCCGGTCCCCGGGCATAACACGGAGACTCGCATCTTCCACGAGCACGCGGTTCGGAAAATTCACCTGAACGTGTTCCAACGCGATCAATCAGGCCTCCCCTTTCCTGCAAGCAAACATCTTTCCGATTGGTATTGCATCGTTCATCTTGTAGAATGATAGCGAAAAGGCTCGTCACCTTCCAGTTCGACAGGAGACTTGGCCATGCATACGAAGAAATCTCCCACGATCTTTGCCGAATCCTATCACTCCCCCCTGGGAAAGATATGGTTCGCGTCCGACCATGCCGGCATCGTGTGTCTGCAGATGCCCATGTCCGACGGGAAGGCCCGTTTGCTGGAAAAAATTTCGCGGCATTACAAGAACCCGAACATCGAGGACCGGGGCAAAATCAACGCCGGCTTCCTCGTCGAACTGGACGAATACTTCTGCGGGACCCTCAAGGCCTTCGAGACCCCGGCACGTCCTTCCGGAACGCCCTTTCAAAAGAGGGTCTGGCGACTGCTCTTGAAAATCCCCTACGGCAAGACCCGATCGTACGGAGACCTCGCCGCCGACCTGGGGATTCCGAAGGGGCCGCGCGCAGTGGGCCAGGCGAACGGCAGAAACCCTATATCGCTGCTGATCCCCTGTCACAGGGTCATCGCGAGCGATGGAGGACTGGGGGGCTATTCCGGCGGCATTGAAATCAAGAGGTTTCTCCTGG
This sequence comes from Syntrophobacteria bacterium, assembly GCA_030145435.1. Classification (GTDB taxonomy): domain Bacteria; phylum Desulfobacterota; class DSWW01; order DSWW01; family DSWW01; genus S015-6. The sequence continues at coordinate 2,553 of JAQYVQ010000605.1, forward strand.
AATGGGAACGTCGCAACAAGGCCGGCCCGAGCTAATCGCACCCGCCGGAGACATGGAAAGGCTCCAGACCGCGCTCCATTTCGGTGCCGACGCCGTCTACCTGAGCGGAAAGCAGTTCAGTCTCAGGACCTCCTCGAAGAACTTCACCCTGCCCGAACTCGACGAAGCGGTTCGCTACGTCCACGCCCACAAGAAGCGGGCTTACCTTGCCGTGAACAGCTTTGTGAAGAACCGGGATCTTCCCCCCCTTCGTTCCTTCCTCGAGGCGGTCTCCGAGATGGGCTTCGATGCGGTGATCGTTTCCGATCCGGCCGTTTTCGATCTCTGCCGGGAGACCATGCCCTCCGTGCCCGTGCACCTGAGCACGCAGGCCAACACCACGAACGTGCTGTCGGCGCGCCACTGGTTCGACCTGGGCGTGCGCAGGATCATCCTGGCCCGGGAGCTTTCCCTCGATGAGATCCGGGAGATCAAGAAGGAGGCGGGTGGAGAAATAGAGGTCTTCGTCCACGGCGCCCTGTGCATGGCCTATTCCGGCCGCTGCCTCCTGAGCCTGTACCTGGCAGACAGGGACGCAAACCAGGGACTGTGCACCCAGACCTGCCGCTGGCGGTATGCCCTGGTCGAAGAGAAGCGGCCAGGCGTATACCTCCCGATCGAGGAAGACGATCAGGGGTCCTACATCCTCAACAGTAAGGACCTCTGTCTCCTGGGCATTCTCCCCGAACTGATGCAGAGCGGCATCGACGGATTCAAGATCGAAGGCCGGAGAAAGGGGATCCACTACCTGGCGGCCGTCATCAAGGCGTACCGGTGGGCCATGGACCGGTACATGGAAGACCCGGTCGGCTACCAGCTGCCTCCGGACAGCTGGGAAGAGATCCAGAAGGTGAGCAACCGGGAGTACACGAGCGGGTTTCTGAAGGGGGAGGAAGAGGGCTCCATCTGTCTGGACGAGGAACGGCCGAGCCCGCGGAGCACCCTGGCGGGCGTGATCAAGGATCGGGGGAAGGACGGCTGGGTTTCCATCGACGTCCGTGCGAGGATCATGATAGGGGACACGCTCGAGCAGATGGGCGCAACCTTCCCAAACCCCGTGTTTCCCCTCTCCCACATGAAGACCCTGGACGAAGAAGAATGCCGGGAGGCCCACGAAGGGGACCACGTCCGGGTACGGCTGCCCGCCCGGGCCGACCCGGGGGACCTCCTCCGCAAGAGGATTGCCTAGGCCCCTTTTTCGTTGACACGAAGGTTCTTGCCCCTTCATAATTCGGATGAATGCAGGAGGTGCATTCCATGGCCGTGGTCACGATATCCAGGCACTTCGGTGCGGGGGGACACACGCTGGGCCAGATGCTCTGCGAGCGGTTCGATTTTCGTCTCGCAGACGCGTCCGTGGTCGACAGGCTGGCCCGCAACGCAAAGCTTTCGCCCGACTGGCTCAACGCCATGGAGAAGGAGGCTTCGAGCCCGCTCCTGAGCATGATCTCCACCCTGGTTTCCGGTGGGATTTTCTACAAGCACCCGGGCTCTCCGGCGGAGAAGGACGATCGGCAGAAATACATCGCCTTCCTGACCCAGATATTCACTGCCATGGCCAACGAGGGGGGATACGTTATCGTCGGCCGGGGCGCCCAGTTCGTCCTGAAGGGCCATCCCAAGGCGATCCATGTGCTGCTCGTGGCGGACTATGAGAGTCGGGTTTCCTTTCTCATGGGCCAGCACAAGATCTCTCGATCCGATGCGGAGAAAACGATCCGGGCGAGAGAGAAAGAGCGCACAGCACTTGCCTCACGCCTTTTCGAGGAGAACATAGACGACGCAAGCCTCTACCAGATCGTTCTCAATACGGGCACGATGCCCTACGATTGGGTCGTGGACACTGTCTCCGAACTGGTGACAAGATTCATGGAACGGGAATAGGGACCGAGGTCGTTTGCCGTTTCGGAACTGGTAACTCGATTCATGGGTCGAGAGTAAGGACAGGACTCAATCCCCACTATGATATGCAGAGAGTGATGCAAGAAGAAGCCGAGGAAATTGTCATCCGGTATTACCGCGTGGATCCGAAGAGGATCGTGCTGCTCAAGTCGTTGCTCGAGGGATACGAAGGCCTTGTCGTGGTCCGGACTGCTGACCCGAAGGAGGGTGTCGTCGAGCTGTTGGTAAGCCCGAATTTCGTGGAGGAGATGCAACAGATCCTCGAGGACCTCTCCCACCAGATCTGGATGGAGTTTCTCCCGGGGGCGAAGTACCCTTCTCCTTTCAGCTCCTAGCTTCTGACCACCTTCCGTGCCCGCACCCGTGCCCGAACCAGCTAGCGCCAAGGGATTCCCTCTACCTTGAGAGGGTGTCGAAAAACACCAATTTGCCGTCATCCCCGCGGAGGCGGGGAGTGAGGGTGGCACAGAAGCTCCCCCTCATCCTGACCTTCTCCCCGGGGGAGAAGGAATTCACTGTGCTGAGGGATTCCCGCCTGTCGCGGGAATGACGGCTCTTTTTCGCCTTTCCCCTTTCTCCTTTGCCCTTTACCCTTGGGCTGGGCGGGCTGGACCGGGCTTAGAATGATCCTCCCATCGGGGCCGGTCTTCGTCGGGGCTGATGATCCTTCCTTTCGGGATCACCACGATGCCGCTGTCGGTGACGTGGAACCGCTTCCGGTCCTCTTCCAGGTCATACCCGATGGTCGTGTCCGGTAAGATGTCCACGTATTTGTCGATGATCGCGTTCTTCACCTTGGCCCGCCGGCCGATGTCCACTCCGTCCATCAGCACCGAATCCTCAACAAAGGCGTAGCTGTTGACCCTCACCTGGGCGGAGAGCACGGAACGGACCACACTCCCCCCGCTGATCACGGACCCTGTGGACATGATCGAATCCATGGCTTCGCCTCGACGGGCGCCCTCTCCCGGGTCGGCAAATACCATCTTCACCGGAGGGAGCTGAGGCTGATACGTACGGATCGGCCACCGCTGGTCGTAGAGGTTGAACTGGGGACTCACCGAAATGAGGTCCATGTTCGCCTCGTAATAGGCGTCCAACGTTCCGATGTCTCGCCAGTAGGGCTCCTCCTTCTGGTTCTCGTCGACAAAGTGATAGGCGAACAGTTTCCGCCTGCCCATCATCTGAGGCAGGATGTTCTTTCCGAAATCGTGGTCGCTCTCTTTGCCCGCATCCGGGATCAGCTCTTCGTAGAGCGTGTTCAGGCTGAAGATGTAGATGCCCATGGAGGCGCAGATGAGATTCGGCTTTTCCGGAAGGGTCTTCGGATGGAGCGGCTTTTCCTCGAACCCGACAATGCGATCCTTTGCGTCCAGCTCCAGGACACCAAAATGCCTGCCTTCCTCCTTGGGCAGATCCACGACCCCCACGGTCACGTCCGCACCCGATTCGACATGCGCCTGAAGCATCTTGGAATAGTCCATCTTGTAGATGTGGTCACCCGCCAGGATCAGGACGTAATCCGGCTCCTCCCTCTGGATGGTGTAGATGTTCTGGTAGATGGCGTCGGCCGTTCCCCTGTACCAGTGTTCACCGGTACGCTGTTGCGCCGGCAGGACATTGACATACTCGCCAAGCTCGCTGTGGAAGATGTTCCACCCCAGCTTCAGATGACGGGCCAGGGAAATCGACTTGTACTGGGTCAGGATGTGGATCTTGCCGATGCCCGAGTTGATGCAGTTGGACAGAGTGAAGTCGATGATCCGGTAGACCCCCCCAAAGGGCACCGCGGGCTTCGTACGATCCCGGGTAAGCGGGTAGAGCCTCTCGCCCTTCCCTCCCGCCATGACGAAAGTCGACA
>JAQYVQ010000009.1 GCA_030145435.1 Syntrophobacteria bacterium
AACCGGTAGAGAAGGAAGTAGAAGCTCCTGGCCAGGTACTTCTTCGTCGTGTCCATCGAACCGGAGGTGTCCATGATGCAGAAGACGACCGCGTTCGAGAACACCTTGGGCGTGACGACCTTGTGGTGGTACCGGAGATCCTGCTCGTGGAACGTCACCTCCTTGGCTTGCCCGTCCTCTCGATCGGCGTGCCTCTCCATGCCCTGCTTGCGCTTGATCTTCTGGACCAGGCTCTTCTTCTTGCTCAGGCGGGGCCGAATCCCCTTGATGCGGTACCCCTTGGTCTTGATCAGCCGTTCCGACTCGAGGATGTGGAACCGTTTGCGCTCCATGTCCGGCAGGTTCAGGTCCTCGAAAAGGAGGTCGATCAGTTCCTCCATGGTGATTTCGGTCTCGTAGATGTCCTCTCCGGGGTCGCTGCCCGGCTCACCGGGGAGGCCCTTTGCACTCTCCTGGTCCCGCTCGATTACCTGTCCCGGCTCGGAGTCCCCGTCGCCCTGCCCGACGCCCGGAGCGTTCTCTCCAAAGATGAAGCGGTACTCCTTGATCCCCTTGATCGGGACCTTCAGTCGCTTGTCCCCGCTCTGGCCGATGATCGACTCGTCCGATATGACGTGTCCGATGTTGTCCCGAATCGCCTTTCGGACGAGCTTCCGGTGTCGCCCGCGGTCCCCGGCGCTCCGATCGATCCCCTCTTTCTTGAAATCCCGGAAGACAGCCATGACGTTTGCGCTCCTTCTCCTGCCCGGTTCGCGCTCAACTAATCCTTCCAGAGGTGATGGGAAGCGTAACTGAGAACCACGTCGCAGCAGTGCTCACAGTAGCCGTTCTTGATCATCTCGGCTGCCATGGCGTTGTATTTGTGCTGTTGCCTCTTGTCCCGGGTCTTCGCCTTGGTGATCACACGTGACAGCTCGCGAACCGAGGCGGTCAGCTTCTTCTCGATCGCCTCCTTCAGGGGCTCGTAGCATCTATAGTCGATCCCGCCTCCTCGTCGCACGACCGAGAACATGAACGAAGTGACGTCCTGGCGGAAACCGTCGGCGGCCGTGCCGGTGATCCCGATCTGCTCCTCGATGGACTTCAAGAAGTCCACGTCCGGCTCGAGCTCTTCCTTGGTGGACGAATCCTTGATCTTGGTCTTGTTCACGTAGGCCTCTGCATGGTCGAGGTAATTGGAGAAGATGGTCTCGGCCTGCTCTTCGTAGCTGTGGACAAAGGCCTTGGTGATTTCCTTCTCCAGGACTTCGAGGTACTCCTTGTGGATGGTGTCCTGGAGGAAGGTCAGGTATTTCTTCCGGAGGTCTTCCGGGAAACTCGATTCCTTGATCTTCGTGATCAGCGCCTCCCGGACGTTGATCGGGTTGATGCAGTTGTCTTCGCTGTCGGAGAGGGCGTTGTCCAGGGATTTCAGGATGAACCGTGTCGATATCCCGGTCAGACCCTCGTTCTGGGCCTCTTCTCTGAGCTCCTCCACGTCGACCTTCTTCGACTGGCCTTTCTCAACGACCTCTTCGCCGTTGTAGATCTTGAGCTTGGTCATGGAGTCGCACTTGTTCGTCTCGTGAAGGCGCGTCAGGATCGCGAACATGGCGGCGATCTCGATCGTGTGGGGAGCGATGTGAGCGTCAAAGTTGCTGTTCCCGAGGATTTTCTCGTAGATCTTCACCTCTTCGCTCAGCTCGAGGACGTAGGGCACCTCGACCTTCACGATGCGATCGAGGATCGCTTCGTTCGTGTGGTCCGCCTTGAACTTGTTCCACTCCGCCTCGTTCGAGTGGGCGACGATGACCCCGTCGAAATAGATCATGTTCTGCTTGCCCGGGGAGGGAATCGATTTCTCCTGGGTTGCGGTGATCATGATGTGGAGGTACTCGATCTCGTTCTTGAAGACCTCGATGAACTCCACCATGCCGCGGTTTCCGGCGTTGAACGCCCCGTTCAGGCTCAGGACCCTCGGGTCGTCCTCCGGGTATTTGTCGAGCTTCGAGATGTCCTCCGACCCGATCAGGACCGACGTGTCCTGGTTATTCGGGTCCACGGGTGGCACGACCCCGATCCCGCGCCGCGCCCTCTTGGAGAACTCGACCGCGCGGACCGGGAACTCTTCGTACCGGTTACTGAATTCCTCTCGAAGGCGGTAGCGGCAGACCGGGCAGAGGTCCCCTTCGATCGACACGTTCAGGATCTTCTCCATCTGCTCCCGAAGGTGGTGGGGAATGAGATGTAGGGGTTCTTCGTTCATGGGACACCCTTCGAGGGCGTAGTAGGGCGCGCTACGGACGAGGCCTTCCTTGATCTTCTCGATGAGGCTCGATTTTCCCGAGCCTACCGGCCCGACGAGGTAGAGGACCTGCCGGCTCTCCTCCCCCTTCAGGGAAGCGGACCGGAGGTACCGGATGATCTTGGCCAGCACCTTCTCCATCCCGAAGAACTCGTCCTCGAAGAACTTGTAGGACTTGACGATATCGTTCCGGAAGAGTCGGCGGATTCTCGGGTTGTCCTCCTTGTTCAGGACCCGGAAGCCCGGCCCCGTGACGATGTCGTAGAGGCGTGCGTGGGCGAGTTCTCCCATCTTCGGGTCCTCGCGCAGCAATTCGAGGTACTCGATGAAGGTGCCCTTGAAGTGCCTCTTCCCGTTCTGTGCTCTGTCCCCCTGGATCAACTCCTTGAAATCGATGGCGGTCGCCTGATTCATCTTTCCGTCCTCTCTTTGCAAGGTTGGTTTCCGAAGGTCGGCGAGTCAGGGAGTTTCTCGTTTTCCTGAACCGCCGTCACCGTCGAACAGCAATATGTATGCCAGGGTCTCGATGCTTTTCGTTGGGTGGAGCGCCTTCGCGACGAGTTGGAGGCCAGCCGGTGGCATCCGGAAGACAAGGCCCGGGGATCGTCCGGGATTACCGAATTTACCCTCTCTGTTTAAATAGTTATAGAATCTCTGAAAAATGAATGGCTGTTCAGAACGTTTTTGATTGAGCGGGCCTCGAAATTTCCCGGTGCGAGAAGAGAAGTGCCCCTGTATCCCTCTACGGTCCGGCCAACGTCAAGGCCCCGACGAGGCGTCAACTTCCTACAAGGGGGTCGGCCCCTCGTAGGATCGTTCGTCATGCAGTTTCCGAGGGACTCGAATGCCCCGTTCTTAAAGGAGAAGAAGGGTGCCGGTTGCCCGGCGGAGGCCCTTCGGGGTTTTGACAGCAAAGCGAGGGGTGTCAGATAATAAACGAAAGCGAAGGAAAGAGAGCTTACGGGTTTGCCCTGGCGAGGAGATTTTTGATGGGGACGAGGGGCTTCACGAGAAGGGATTTCATGCGGCTGCAGCTCTACGGCAGTGCGTATGTTGCGATGGGCGGACTGGCAGGGCTTGCCTGCGACCGGAAACAAGGGCGGGAAACAGAGACGAAGGTCATCGTCCTGGGCCTGGACGGAATGGATCCGAACCTCGTCTCCCGCATGATGCGTGATGGGAAGATGCCCAACTTTTCCCGGATGGCCCGGGAGGGGTATTTCGGGCCTTTGGGCACGAGCACGCCTCCCCAGAGCCCGGTGGCTTGGGCCAACTTCATTACCGGAGCGAATCCCGGCAGGCACGGGATCTTCGACTTCATCCATCGGGATCCGGCCACCTACCTTCCGTACCTTTCCACTTCCAAGTCGGAACCGGCGCAGAAATCGGTGACGGTTGGCGACTACGTGATTCCCCTTTCCTCGGGGAAGATCCATGACCTGAGGCAGGGGAGGGCCTTCTGGGAGATCCTGGAGGACTACGAAGTCCCTGCGACGATTTTCAAGATGCCTTCTAATTTCCCACCGACGGCCACCCGGCAGAGGACCTTTTCCGGGATGGGCACGCCGGACATCCTGGGGACCTACGGCATCTTCTCGTACTACACCGACCAGCCGGTTGAAATCGACACGGATCTGGGTGGCGGGAAGATCCACACCGTGTCGGTGGACAACCACACAGTGCAGGCCGCCCTGGTGGGACCGAAGAATACCTACAGGAAGGGGACTCCAGACGCAGCGCTCGACTTCACGGTGTATCGAGATCCGGAATACCCGGTTGCCAAGATTGTGATCGACGAAAAAGAATTGCTTCTGAACGAGGGAGAGTGGAGTCCGTGGGTCGAGCTCTCCTTTTCCATGATGCCCACGGTGAGTGTCAAAGGGATTTGCCGTTTCTACCTGAAGGAGGTGCACCCCTACTTCAAGCTCTACGTTACACCGATCAACATCGATCCGTCCGACCCGGCCCTTCCGATCAGCACGCCCGAGGACTATGCGAAGGAGCTTCACGAGCGTTTCGGGCCGTTCCACACGAAGGGGCTCCCGGCCGACACCAAGGCCCTGGAGCACGGGGTGTTGAATGAAGAGGAGTTCCTGGCCTTCGATGACATGATCCTCGAGGAACGCCTGGCCATATCCGAGTACGAACTGAACCGCTTTGAATCGGGACTCCTTTTCCTTTACATCTCGAGCACGGACCAGCGCTCCCATATGTTCTGGAGACTCACGGATCCGAAGCACCCGGCCTACGATCCGAAATTGGCGGCCCGATTCGGGGACACGATACAGAATATCTATCAGAGGATGGATCACTTTGTCGGGAAGGTCCTTACCCGAGTGGACAGGAACACCCGTTTCCTGGTGATGTCGGATCACGGCTTCACCCCTTACTACCGGTCCTTTCACCTGAACAGCTGGCTGAAGGATCAGGGCTATCTCCAGCTCAAGGATGAGTCGAAGCAGGGCGAGCAGGAATTCTTCCAGAACGTGGATTGGACCCGAACGCAGGCCTATGCCCTCGGGTTCAACGGGCTGTACCTGAACCGCCGGGGCAGGGAGGGGATGGGAGCGGTCTCTTCAGCGGAGGTGACGGCCCTGGAGGAAGAGATCGCCTTGAAGCTGGAAGGCCTCGAGGACCCGGAAACAGGCAAACGAACGGTTGTGAAGGCCTACAAGGCGAGCGAGTCGTACTCAGGGCCCTACGAGCGGAAGGGCCCTGACATCGTCGTCGGCTACAACCGGGGCTACCGGGCCTCCTGGCAGACCGCCCTGGGCAAGATCCCGAAGCACTGGTACGAGACGAACGACAAGAAGTGGAGCGGCGACCACTGTATGGCCTCGGACCTACTGCCCGGGATCCTCCTCACGAACCAGAAGGTCCGCCGACCTGCAGAGGCGTCCCTCTGCGATATCACCGCCACGATCCTGGCGTCTTTCGGAATTCCCATACCCGAGGACATGGACGGAAAGGACATTCTCTAGCAGGCTGCCGAGAAACGGTCATCTGCGGCGTTGCACTTATCCTGCGTCACTGCGGAGTACGATGTACGCCTCATTATGACATGGACCCCCGCCTTCGCGGGGGCAAGTTTCGTGCGCCTTGCACCTGACCATTTCTCGACAGCCTGCGCGAAGTACTTTCCCCTCCGGCGGGAGTCCCTGAGCCCCTTGTGCCATGGAATTCCCGGTGTGCTCGAGAATGACAGCATACTCAGGGGGGATTGCTGCCGCTACGCTACTTCTTGGGTTGCTTCCCCTGCCTTGTCCTCCGGGGCGGTTACCCGGAACGCGAGCCCGTCGTCCTCCGTGTCGATGTCGACTGTCGAGTGGTCCGGAACCTCTCCGGCCAGGATCTTCCTTCCCAGCCTGGTTTCGATTTCTCTCTGGAGGTACCTCTTCAGGGGCCGTGCGCCGTAGACCGGATCGTACGCCTCACGGGCGACCATCGCCTTGGCGGCCTCCGTGAGCTCGAGAGTGATCGCACGCTCGCGCAGGCGGGAGCGGATTTCGTCGAGAAGGAGCTCGATGATCTTTTTGATTTCCTCCACGGTCAGTGGCTTGAACAGGACGGTGTCGTCCACGCGATTGAGGAACTCGGGCCGGAAGCTGCTCCGCAGCTCCTGCATCACTTGTTCCTTCGCCTCCTCCCGAATCTCCCCCTTCTCGCTCAAGCCTTCGAGAAGATAGGGGCTCCCCACGTTCGAAGTCATGATGATTACCGCGTTCTTGAAGTCCACGGTGTGCCCCTGCCCGTCGGTCAGGCGCCCGTCGTCCATGACCTGCAGCAGAACGTTGAACACGTCCGCGTGGGCCTTCTCGATCTCATCGAAGAGGATGACGCAGTAAGGCCTTCTTCGGACAGCCTCTGTGAGTTGGCCTCCCTCTTCGTAGCCGACGTATCCCGGCGGGGCACCCAGGAGCCGCGACACGGTATGCTTCTCCATGTACTCCGACATGTCCAGCCGGACCATGTTGTCCTCGGTGTCGAACAGCGCCTCTGCCAGGGTACGGGCCAGCTCGGTCTTGCCCACACCCGTGGGGCCGAGAAACAGGAAGGAGCCGATCGGCCGCTTCGGGTCCTTCAGTCCTGACCGGGCCCGAATGACCGCATCCGCAACCGCCTGGACCGCCTCGTCCTGTCCCACGACGCGGTGATGCAGGATCTCGTCCAGCTTGAGGAGCTTCTCCCTCTCGCTTTCCACGATCCGTGTCACCGGTATTCCGGTCCATTTCGCCACGATCTCCGCGATCTCATCCTCGGTGACCTCTTCCTTCAGCAGGTGCTTCTCCTGCCGCTGCTGGGCCATCCTCTCCTCCGCCTCCCGGACCCTCTTTTCGAGTCCCTGGAGCTTCCCGTAACGAAGCTCGGCAGCCTTGTTCAGGTCGTATTCCCGTTCCGCCTTCTCCATGGCCAGTTTCGTGGATTCGATCTCTGCCCGCACCTGATTCAGCCGTTCGATCTCAGCCTTCTCCGCCTCCCATTGGGCCCGCATCGAGTCCGCCTGTTCTTTCAGGTCTGCGAGTTCTTTTTCCAGGGCCGCCGTTCTCTCCCGGGACGACTTGTCCTTCTCCTTCTTCAACGCCTCCCGTTCGATCTCCAGCTGCATGATTCTGCGGGTGCTCTCGTCGAGCACGCTGGGCAGGGAATCGATCTCGGTGCGTATCATGGCGCCCGCCTCGTCGATCAGGTCGATCGCCTTGTCCGGCAGGAACCTGTCGGTGATGTAGCGGTGGCTGAGCACGGCCGCCGCCACCAATGCGCTGTCCCGGATGCTGACCCCGTGATGGATCTCGAAGCGCTCCTTGAGCCCCCTCAGAATCGAGACCGTGTCCTCCTGCGAGGGTTCCGTGATCAGGACCGGCTGAAAACGTCGCTCCAGGGCCGGATCCTTCTCGATGTGTTTTCGGTGTTCGTCGAGTGTGGTGGCCCCGATGCAGTGCAATTCGCCACGGGCGAGCATGGGCTTCAGAAGATTGCCCGCGTCCATGGCCCCCTCTGCCTTGCCGGCCCCCACGATGGTGTGGACCTCATCGATGAAGAGGAGGATCCGACCTTCGCTGGCCTCGATCTCCTTCAACACCGCCTTGAGGCGTTCCTCGAACTCGCCCCGGTACTTTGCCCCGGCAACCAGTGCGCCGAGATCGAGTTGGTAGATCGTCTTGTCCTTCAGGCCTTCCGGCACGTCCCCGCGAACGATCCGCTGGGCAAGGCCCTCTGCGATCGCGGTCTTTCCGACGCCCGCCTCGCCGATCAGGATCGGGTTGTTCTTCGTGCGCCGGGAGAGGATTCGGATCACCCTCCGGATCTCCGTGTCTCGTCCGATGACAGGGTCGAGCTTTCCTTTCTGGGCCAGCTCGACGAGGTCCCTTCCATACAGCTTCAGGGGCTCGTACGTACCTTCAGGCGTCGCGCTCGTAATCCTCTGTTTCCCCCTGATTTCGGTCAGGGCCTTGAGAAATCGATCTTTGGTGAGGCCGAATTTCTGGAACAGCTCGCCTGCGGGGGTCTTGGGACCCTCCTCGAGGAGGGCGAGCAGGATGTGTTCTGCACTGACATACTCGTCTTTCAGTCGCTTGGCCTCTTCCTGGGCCCTCACGAGCATCTGATTCAATCGGGGGGTTACGTAGATGCTTCCCGGCTGGACGCCCGGGCCGCTGACCTGGGGCAGATTCTGGAGGCGATCCTCCAATCCCTGCACAAAGCTCGCCACCGGGATTTCCATCTTCTGGAAGAATCGAGGGAGGAGCCCCTCCGGAAGGTTGAGCAGGGCCATGAGCAGGTGCTCGGCATCAATCTGTTGATGCTTGTGTTCGATGGCAACGTTCTGTGCCTCCGACAGGGCCTCCTGGACCTTTTGGGTGAATTGGTTGAGATTCATCTGTGCTTCAGCTCCTTTTCTTGATGCAGACCTGCCCGCCGGGAGAGGAAAAATAGCAGTAGATCCGCCAAAAATCTGTTTTGAGACGACACCGTTAAGGTAAGCATGGAACGTTATGTGTCAAGGGAGGACGACGGGGGCCCGGAGGGCTCAATCGGGGGGTTCGTCTTCGAGTATCGGCAGCTCTTCGAGTTCCCCGACCTCGTTGTTCCATCGTGCGAGCCTTGCCAGGCCGTCCTCGACCAGGAACACGGGGAAGTGGACCTCCGGCCGAATCACGTGCTTGTCCTCATCGATGAAGGGTGTCCATGTGCCCGTGTTGAAATACCAGGAATCCCGGCCCGGGACCTTCCAGGCATCCTCCACATGGGAATGGCCGAAGGTGACGTACCTCACGTCCAGCATTTCGGCAATCCGGGCCGCTTTTTTGCGCAGTTCCCGGGGCTCGACCTCCCTGTAGGAAACGCCTTCCTTTGTCGGCCTGAGAATCAGAAAGAGCCAGACGAGGCCGACCACGATGAACCCGTAGTCGAAGATCACCGAGAGGGTCGTCTTCATCACCAGATTCTGTCCGGCCCCGAGAATCCATTCCGTGAGGATGTTCCAGAAGAAGCTCAACAGAATGAGGCCTCCCACGGCGGCCGCGAACTTCTTTGCAGGCCTCTTGAGCATCGTCGTCAGGAAGTCAACCTTGTTCTCGTAGGCCGGGGCTTCCTGGAGCTTGGCGATCTTCTCGATCGTCTTCTTGTCCCCGTATTCCTCACCGACCTTCCGGATGAGTTGGAGATTCTTCTCTCGGATCTCTCGATGCCTGCGCCCTCTCCGGGTCTGCACCTTCTGGAGTGTTCGGAAGAAATAGGGGAAATAGTTCCTCACCACGTGCCAGAAGGCGTAGAGGTGTCTCCTTCGTATGGTGTAGAAGAAGGCGGAGACGTCCCGGTAATGGGGTGCTGTGGGAAACCGAAGCTCGATCATGTTGAAGAAATACCGGATGAAGAAGGAGCCGAACGGTAAGTCGAGCTCGAATCGCCCCACGGGGCTCTCCGGGTCGATCAGGACCGGGTACATGAAGTTGTGGAAGGCATTCGTGGGATCGTACTGGTTGCCGTGTTCGATGTACAGGAGCTTCTTGATGTAGATCGACCAGGACCGGAAGAGGAGGCGATCCAGTGCGTCGGCGATTCGCTCCTCTCGCTCCTCCTTCTTCCGGTCCGGCGAATCGACCTCCCGGAGGAAGGCCTCCATCCGTTCCATGAAGCGGTAGCGGACTTCCGGCCAGAACCAGTTGACATCGTGGTTCCCCTTGAGAATGACGACCCGGTGGCCTTGCAGGAGGAACCGCGCCAGGGCCCGGAAAAAGACCGGGTGCCCCTCCACAACGCGCTCGAGTTGCCACTTGGACTCGGCCGCGGAGGAGCCCAGTCCGTATTTCTGCTTCGTCGGCGTGATCGGGGGGAGCCCCTTGGGTGGATGGTTCGGGTCCGGGATGGAGGTGATCCGCAGGAAGTCGATCAGGTCCCCGTTGAAGACGAGGGTCCAGAGATGATCCCTCTCCTCGGCCCTTTCCTGGAGGTGGAGAAGGAGCCGTTCGAAGGGACGGTCGAACAGGAAGCCCTCGAACCGGGAGATCTGTCCGGTCGCCCTCTTCTTGCCCTCTGCCAGATGAAGATCGCTGAGGATTACATAATTGAAACGGGTTTTCCGTCTATTCATCCGTTCCCCTGTCTGAGCAGATTCCCCACAATAAACCAATCGGACAGAACGTGTAAAAGGTCAAGACTAGACTTCCCCGGGGTGTTTCTGCTAAATGTGGGTTACGCGGAAGGGGTAGGGAAGATAGATGCTGGAAAAGGAAGGAACTTTCGAGACTTTTCCGGGTCTATACCTTATGACACCCGACCCTCTAATCATGGAGCGGAAGCAGGCGTATGGGTGTGGCAGCAGAAAAAGGGTCAGACTCGCCGAGTTCGGATGAGATACTCGTCGAAAAGTGCCAGAAGGGGGACAAGCAGGCCTTTGAACTGCTCATGAAGAAGTACCAGCGTCGAATCTTTCACTTGATTTACCGTATAACCCAGGATCCCGCTGTGGTGGAACCCATCGCCCAGGAAGTATTTCTCAAGGCCTACCGTTCGATCTCTTCTTTTCAGGGAAACTCACGGTTTTACACCTGGCTGTATCGCATCGGGGTGAACACCTCACTGAGTCACATCAAGAAGGTGTCCGCCGGAGAGAACCGGGAGCGAATGATCGAGTACGACCTCCACGCCTCCACCCTCCAATCCGATTCGATGAAGACAGAAGATCCTGAGGCACTCTTCATGCGCAAGGAGTTCTTCAAGCATCTTCTCGCCTCTCTGCGTCGTTTGCCGGAAGAGATGCGGACGGCTGTGGTGCTTCGTGAGTTCTCGGGCATGAACTACGAGGAGATATCGGAGGTCATGGAGATTCCCCTTGGAACGGTTCGATCCAAGATTTTTCGGGCCCGTGCCCGTTTGAGGGAGATGTTGGAGCCCTATGTTTACGAGAGTTAGCTGCACAGATTCTTGCTTCGCCATCGTTTGTGGACTTCTTCCGAAAGGGAGGGATAGCCGATGAATTGCAGGGAATACGCGCCTTGGGTGTCCCGATATCTGGATGAGGATCTGGAGGGGAAGGAGCTGGTGGCCTTTCTCGACCATCTTTCCGGTTGCGCGGAATGTCAGAAAGAGGCGGAGGCGGTCGAGCGATTGAGTGGATGGTTGCAGGCCGCGGATGCGCACCAGGGCGTTCCGGAGATACGGGGAGAATGGGGGCTCGAGGATCTGCTCAGACGGGAGACATCCTCGGAAGAGATCGATTCTCGAGAGACCCTTGCCTCGACAGCCGGCCGGGTGGACCCCGCACAGGGAAGGGCGTGGTCCAGGAGCAAGGAGTGGATCAAGAGCAATTTCTTCCCCTTCCCCCTCGTCCCCCGGCAGGTGATGAGCTTTGCCCTTCCGCTGCTCCTGGTCGCCGTGGTAGCGACCTGGCTCTACACGCGACAGACCGGCAAATGGATCGATGTCAGCGAGCTTCAGATCTTGCCGACAGCGACCGTCTCGTTTTTTGAGGAGGAAGGTGACGAGATAGAGTATTTCGTAGTTCAGCACGCCACCCACCAACCCTGGGAGCAGTATGGGGACGAAATGTCCATGCTGCAGCTGGCATCCATGCCTTCCCGGTAAAAGGGCACGCGTATGCGTCGATGGAAAGCATGCCTGATTCTGCTGCTTGTGATCCTGTTCGGCCCTGCCTCCGCGATGGGAGAAGGCCAGGACCCGGATCCTGAGTCTCAATTGCTTCGCCTGTCCGAGG
>JAQYVQ010000018.1 GCA_030145435.1 Syntrophobacteria bacterium
GCGATCAGAAGCTGAGGGACTGCTACGAGGCCTGTCTGGAAGGGGAACGAGCCCCCGGGATTCCACTCCGGGACCCCTCCGTCAAGCGGTGAACTGCCTTATGAGATTGTCGGCGAATTTCTTGCCATAGTCGGCACGGGGGAAGATGCCGGCCAGAAGTCGGGCGGCGAGAGGAGCAGCCTCGGCCGGAGGCAGGCAGTAATGCATCTCGAGGAACCTCTGTCGGTGGGCAACGACCTCTTCCTTCACCGCCTTGTTCCCCAGAATCACGTCTGCCATGAACCCTGCCAGCGGCTCGAAATCCTTTTCCTTCATGCCGAACCGGGTCATTTCCTGGACCCCCATGCGAATCCCGCTCGACTCGAGGAAGCTCGTGTCGTCCGGCAGGGCCTGATAGTTCGTGATGATGTTGTTGTCTTCCAGGCGTCTGGCGATCTGTTCTCCGGGGCCGTGGTGCCTCACGCGGACGAGGACCTGATGGGTCTCCGTGTACCCGTCCGACGGGTCCCCCTCCACTTGGAGCCCACTCCTGGCCAGGGCGGCGGCAAAGCCCTTGGCGTTGCTCTTCACCTGTCTCTGATAGTCGTCCTTGAAGTGATTCATCTCGACCGCGGCCAGCAGAAGCCCGAGCAGGGTCCCTAGGTGGTGGTTGCTCGTGGAGCCGGGAAAGGCCCGATTGACCAGATCGAGCCACAGTTCCTCCCACGGGTGTCCCGGACCCAGATTCCCCACGACCATGCCCCGCTGGGGGCCAAAGAATGTCTTGTGGGTGCTCCCTGTGACGACATCGGCCCCCTCGCTGAAGGGCTCCTGGAAGGCGCCGTAGAGGCCCAACACATGGGCCATGTCGTACATGAGGAGAGGCCGGGGCTCGCAGCGAGCTGCGATCCTCGCCACCTTTGCCACCGGCTCGCGGTAGAGGAACATGCTCTTTCCGAAGATGATGAGCTCCGGCTTGTGGGTCAGGATGAGTTCCTCGAGGCGGGATTCGTCTACACGGTACAGGTTGTCCTTTCGAACGGGAAAGCTGATCACCTTCTCTTTTCCCGTCCCGGGATCCGTCTCGACGTAGTTGAACAGCGAACCCATCGGCTGGGCGCTCAGGTGCCCGCCCCGGGTGAGATCGTGATTCATCACCGCGCTCATCCGGCGAGCCGGTTTTCCCGGCCCTTCCCTCCGATTCACGAACCGGGTGACCGCCTTGAACAAGACCTCGTTGGCCATCTGTCCGCTTATGGGGCGGAGCTCCACCTGAGGGCAGCCGAAGTATCGACACAGCTCCCCTCTCGCCTCTTCCTCGACCTCACGGATGAAATCGATCCCCTGGTAGAAGTACAGCTCCTTGTCCTTCATCTTGCGGTGTTCGGCATAGCGGCCGGCAGGGTCTGAGATTTCGCACATCTTGACCAGCAGGCTCGGAGTGGTCTCCGAGGGGATCAGGTTGAAGCACTCGCGCTGTCTCCAGGCACTGTTGTCCGCCGCCCGGTCGATGACGCTCTGGATCTTGCTCTCAAGGTCGCTCATGCCCTCGACCCTTCACCTCGGGGAGCACACGACATCCTACTTCATGTAGATGTCCTTGTACTTCTCCCTGGTCACCTTCTTGTTCGACTTGCCCACGCTCGTCTTGGCGAACTCATCGACGAACAGAATCTCATCCGGCAGCTGCCATTTCGCAAAGGTCTTGCTCAGG
>JAQYVQ010000028.1 GCA_030145435.1 Syntrophobacteria bacterium
GAGCGGAAGGGCCCGGTACCTCTTGGCAACGGCATAGGGCACCGCGGCGAGCGCATCCGCGTCTCCGGGCCGATCCGTGACCTCCACGATCTCCACACCGAGCTGGCAGGACAGGGCCTCGAGAAGCGTCCGCTCTCCGAGAATTCCCTTTTCCACGAGAAGGGCCCCCACCCTTCCGCCCTGCCGGGATTGCTCGGCAAGGGCTGCATCGAGATCCTCTTTCTGTACCCACCCCTGGGCGATCAGAAGCTCGCCCAGCCGTTTCTTTTCTCCCTGCATCTCATTCCTCTTCGGGGGACACTGCGGCCTCCACCTCTTCGTTCTCCGGGGGACCCAACGGCAAGGCCAGGTGAAAGCAGGCGCCCTTCAGACTCCACGGGGCCTCCCAGACCCTTCCCCCATGCTCGCACACGATCTTCTTGACGATCGCCAGCCCAAGCCCCGTACCGCCCGGCTTGTCGCGGGTGACAAAGGGCTCGAACAGGCTTCCACGAATCGAATCCGGAACCCCGGAACCGGAGTCGACCACCCGGATCACGACCTCCTCGCCCTTCATCCTCTCCGAGGCAATCACTATTTCACCCCCCTCCCCGACCGCGTCCAGGGCGTTCTTCACGAGGTTCTCGAGCACGCGGTAGAACTGTGGCGGACAGACCCAGAGGGTGCCTTCGTATTCGAGACATGTCTCGAGACGAACCCCCTTCGCTTCGCACCTCAACGAAAAGGCCTCCTGGAGAGAGGCCACCAGGGCAGAGAGTTCGTAAGGGCGCAGAGACGAACGCGCATCCTTCGGCTTGGCAAACAGGAGGAGTTCATCGATGGTGTGGCCCATGCGCTGAACCTGGTCCAGGATCGCGTGGACCGACCGATCCTTGTTGGCTCCGGCCACGGCTTCATCCCGGAGGAGGCCTGCCTGACACTGGATCGCGGTCAGGGGGTTGCGCAGGTCGTGCGCGACCATGCCGGCGAGCTTGCCCAGGGCGACCCACCGCTCCGCCTGAATCTTCTCGGCCTCGAGCCGCCTGGTCTGCTCGAGCAGGCCCCGCAGCTCCTCGTTCTTCTGCTGCAGATCTGTAAGGAGCCGGTCCTTATCCTTGAGGAGCTGGTAGGTCTCCACCGCCCTTCGGAGTGTGGCCAGCAGATCGTCCGGATGCCACGGCTTGGAGAGATACCCGAAGACGTGCCCCGCATTGATCGCGTCAATGATCCCCTCCACCTCGGTGTAGCCGGTGAGCAGGATCCTCTGAGTGTAGGGACACCTGCGAGAGGCTTCGGCCAGGAACTCCACTCCTGTCATGCCGGGCATCCGCTGGTCGGAGATCACCGCGGCCACGGGATTCCGCTCCAGGGAACGCAGCCCTTCCCGCCCGTCCCTGGCCAGAGACGTTTCGTACATGCCTCTCAACGTCCGGTTGAGCAGGTTCAGGCTCTCCTGCTCATCGTCCACGATCAGGACCTTGACCCCTTCCCTCTTGTCGGCAGGCCCCCGCTCTGCGTGAACCATTCCCGTCACCCGCCGAGCGTGCGCCGGCCGGGACCCTGTCCTGGCCGGTCTTTTCCGTCGCGGGTGACAACGTGGGAGAAAGAGAATTCGACCTCCATGTTCTTCACGTGCCCCTGGATGATGTGGATCAGGATTTCCCTCGCCAGGGACACCGCACTCCTCTCGTCCCAGCAGATCTTCTCCACCTCCTCGAACACGACCGTGGCCAGGTCCCACAGGGTTGGAGCCGGAATCGTTGCCGAGCCAGTCATGACGGGCTCCTTTTCTTCCTCACCGACGGAGAAAATCGGGCATCCTTCTTTTGAGAAGGACGTCAGCGCAAGCTCCGTGCCATGGACGCCGCGAAGCCCATAAGGCCGCCGCATCCCGTGCACTTGCTGATCGCAGTCATCCGGGGCCCTCTCAGCCGACACAGTGACCCTGTCCGCAAAGTGTTACGGATCCTCTACAGTACGACTTCCTGTTGATCGAGAAACATGAAAAGAATAGGCGTCTTGTGTACAGGAAGGGGCTTCACGGTCCACCGCCAACCTTTCTGCACAATGGCCCGGATCGCCGCTCACGGCCCCGGCAGGCTGCGGCCTGTTTTTCGCGAGGCGCTTGCGGTATCATTGCCGGGCAGAGGAAGACACCGGAACCGAGGGATCATTGACCATGCAGGAATCGTCACACCTTCTGGAAAGCCCCTGGAAAGAGCACCTCGAGACGGCGGTTCGCGCCGCAAGGGATGCCGGCAGGATACAGATCGAGGCCTTTGACAAGCCCCACACGGTCGATTTCAAGGGGGAGACGAACCTCGTTACGGAGGTGGACCGGGCCTGCGAGGAGGCCATCCACAGCCTTCTGCGGGAAACCTTTCCGACCCACGATTTCCTGATGGAGGAAAGCGTCACCCCGCGGACTGACTCCCCCTTTCTCTGGGTAATCGACCCCCTCGACGGCACGACGAACTACACCCATCGCTATCCTCAATTCTGTTGCTCCATCGCCCTGCAGCACGAGGGAAATACGGTGGTGGGAGTAGTGTTCGACCCGATCCGGGAAGAGCTCTTCACCGCACTCGCCGGCAGCGGAGCCTTCTTCAACGGAGAGCCGATCCGGACGAGCGACGAGGATCAGCTGATTCGATGCCTGATCGCGACAGGGTTTCCGAACGAAATCAGGAAGGCCCGGGACAAGAACCTCCGAAAATTCGCCAAGATCCTCCCCCTTGCCCGGAGCGTGCGTCGATCCGGTTCTGCGGCCCTCGACCTTTGCTACCTTGCCGCCGGCAGGCTGGACGGCTACTGGGTCCTCACGCTCGCCCCGTGGGACGCAGCGGCAGGGGTCCTGCTGGTCCAGGAAGCGGGAGGATGCGTAACAGACCTCAAGGGCGCACCTCCCCATCTCCACACCGAGGCCTTCGTGGCCTCGAACGGAAGGATCCAGGAGCAGTTGTTGGCGCTTCTGTCCGGGAAGAGCGCTTAGCCAATGCAAGAAAGGGGTCGGGGGTCAGGGATCAGGCCCCGTGCCCGGACCATGAAGGATGAGGGGCATCGGGTGCTGGTGGCCGCCTGGCAATGTCGCTATGTTTGCCGGGCAGAGTTCGGGTTCTTCGGTGCTGTCATGGGTTCCGTCGGAGATTTGTGCCGGGCGACTTTGTGGGGGAGGGAGAGACGGAGCCCAAGCAAATCGGAGACGGAACCCATGACAGCACCGAACGACAGGACCCACTTCAAACATAGCGACATTGCCTGGGCACTGCGTTAACGGGTTTTCGGGGCGAAGAGGTAGATCTTCCCGGTCCGGTTCATCCATCCGGCCTGCATGCCGGCATCCTCATCGTCTCCCCAGAAGATGTCCCCTCGATTCGGTCCCCGAATGGCTCCGCCGGCGTCCTGGACCAGCACGAACCTCCGGACCGTTTCCCATGACACGGGCCGACCGTCCTCGCCGATGACCGGCACCTCTGTCTCGACGTATGCGAGGGCGCCCCGGGGGTAGCAATCCGGGTCCATGGCGATCGACCGCCCCGCGGTCAGCCGAACGCCCAGGCTGCCCAGGGGCCCTCCCGGAACCACCTCGAAGAACACGTAGCTCTCGTTGTAATCCATGATGCCGGCCTGCTCGGAAGGGTTGGATTTCAGGTACTTCTTGAGGGCCCACATGGACTTGTCTTCCGCCGGAATCGCCCCTTGCCCGACCAACAGGTTCCCGATTCCGCGGTAGGGCCGGCCGTTGCCGGCCGCGTAGTGGACATGGAGCACGCGCCTGTCGGGCAGGATGACCTTTCCCGAGCCCTGGATTTGCAGGAAGAAGACATCCACCGGGTCCTGCAGCCAGGCAATCTCATAGCCTCTTCCGTTCAGCAGCCCGAGCCGGTCGATCTCGTGCCTCGTGTAGTAGGGCACCAGCGTCCCTTCCCGGTACCTCCCCACGATGCGGGTCCCTTTGAGGCTTTCTCGAAAGAGGCCCAGGTCCGCCTTGATCAAGTCATCGGGCACCCGGTAGATCGGCACCGTGTAGTCGAGGCCCGGAAGGCGGGATCCATAGAGGACAGGCTCGTAGTAGCCCGTAAATCGGACTTCTTTCGTTCTGCCCCCGCCCCGGTACGCGACAAACCGCTCCCGCATGGCATCCTTGATTGCCTTCCCGTCGAGAGGTTCGTCGAGGAGCGCGAGAAATTGGTTCAGCATGGCTTTCATATCCCGCACCGTGTATCTGTCTTTGCCGAAGTGGACCGGTTTCTTCGGGTCGAGTCGCGCATAGTAGGCGAGGCTTCTCTCGACGGCCTCCTTCAGGGTGGCCCGGGGAAGGTCGTCCGATAGATCCGGTACGCTCAACTTGCCTGCCCGAACCAGGCTCTCCTCCACCGCGGTCGGAGGTGCCCGCCGTTCCTCTATCTCCTCCCCGGGCGCAGCACAACTCGCCAGGATCAGCCCAACGAAACCGAATCCGATGATCCGCACCACCGTTCTGCCGGTCAACCCGCTCATCGTCACATCCTCCTTGCCTCATCTCAGGGGAACATGCAGGCTCTCCCTCCGCACCCTCGAGGCCCTCTCGATCATCAAAGGGAAGAGCCGGGCCTGCTCGTGGGCTCGCCTGCGTTTCGTTGCTACCTTCGCACTACACAGTTGCCAAGAGTTGATTTTTCCCTCATATGTTCTAACCTAGATCAGGCTTTGTTCACAAACAACATATCAACACACGCGAACCAATGGCAATCACATCGAGGGAATCATGGCACTAGACGAGCGAATCATCACCCAGGCCATTGTCGAAAGATGGCACAAGAAGTTCCAGGAAAGCCTGGACGTGGACGTCTGCATCGTGGGCGGCGGGCCTGCAGGGATCGTGGCAGGCTATTTTCTCTCCACCTGGGGACACCGCGTCTCCCTGTTTGAAAGGAAGCTGAGCCTCGGAGGCGGAATGTGGGGGGGAGGCATGATGTTCAACGAAATTGTCGTCCAGGAGGAAGCGCGAGAGATCCTGGACCAGTTCGGCGTGCCCACCGTGCGCTTCACCGGAGAGTACTACTGCGCGGACAGCGTCATGTGCACCACCACCCTCGCATCCAAGGCAACCCTTGCAGGCCTGCGGGTCTGGAATCTGATGTCTATGGAAGACGTGGTCATGCGCTCCGAGAGAATCACCGGCCTCGTGATCAACTGGTCTGCCGTGCAGATCGCCCGCCTTCACGTGGACCCGCTCTCCATCGCCTCCAAGTTCACGGTGGACGCCACCGGTCACGCCTGTGAGGTGGTGAATGTGGTGGAACGGAAGGTCCCCGGCAAGCTGCTCACCCCCTCCGGGAAATTCGAGGGAGAGAAATCCCTGTGGGCCGACCGGGCAGAGCAACTCACCCTGGAGAACACGACCGAGGTCTTCCCCGGGCTCTACGTAACCGGCATGGCCGCGAACGCCACTTTTGGGGGCCCACGCATGGGTCCGATCTTCGGCGGCATGCTCATGAGCGGGAAGAAGGTGGCCGAGTTGATCCATGCAAGACTCGGAGGATCCAATGCGTAAGCCTGAGACAGGTTCGGCTTTGCCGGAACCCCGTTGCGTACTCACCATTGCCGGCTCCGACTCGGGCGGCGGGGCGGGGATCCAGGCGGACTTGAAGACGATCACCGTCCTGGGCGGGTTCGGAATGAGCGCAATCACGGCCCTGACCGCGCAGAACACGCAGGAAGTGCAGGCGATCCAGGCCGTGCCCCCGGACTTTGTCCTCCGTCAAATCGAAGCGGTGGCCACCGACCTTCCGATACACGCCGCAAAGACCGGGATGCTCGCCAACCGGGAAGTCGTCGAGGCCGTTTCCCAGGGAATCGGTCGCTTTCAGATCCCGAATCTCGTGGTGGACCCGGTCTTCATCTCAAAGGGCGGCCACCCGCTCCTGGAGGAAGATGCTGTAGAGGCCATGACCCGGTCCCTGTTTCCTCTGGCCCGCCTGATCACCCCGAACCTCCACGAAGCCCGCATCCTGAGCGGGACCGGAGTGGATTCGGAAGAAGAACGAAGAGAGGCGGCCCGTCGCCTTCACGGAATGGGCCCGAACGCCGTGCTGATCAAGGGCGGTCATGGCGAGGGCCCGGAGGCGGAGGACCTCCTGTTCGACGGCTCCGCGTTCCATACGTACTCGGGCCCCCGATTCGATACCCCTCACACGCACGGAACGGGGTGCACCCTTTCTGCCGCGATCGCAACCTTCCTAGCCAAGGGCCTCGATCTTGCCGAAGCAGTGGAAGAGGCAAAGCGTTTCATCACCGAGGCGATCCGGTTCTCGTTTCCCCTGGGGAAGGGACACGGGCCCACGAATCACTACGCTGCCGGCCTGGGGAACGTCGAGAGAGACCGCGTGCTGAGCGCCCTGGTCCGCGCAGCCACGACGATACAGGAAACCCCCTCCCTGACAAAACTGGCGCCTGAAGTCCAGTCCAACCTGGGCTATGCCCTGCCTCGTGCGACCACGCACGACGAAGTGGCCGCCTTCCCCGGCAGAATCATTCGCCTCCCCGATGGCCTCACGACCATCCGCCCCCCTGCCTTCGGCGCCTCCCGTCACATTGCGAACGTTATTCTCGCCGCCATGCAATACCACCCGCAGCTCCGCTCCACCATGAACATCCGCTTTTCCGAGGCAGTGCTCCAGAAGGCCAAAGAGAAAGGCCTGGCCGTAGCGGGGTTCGACCGCACGAAGGAGCCGAAAGAGGTGAAGGAGCGAGAGGGCTCTTCACTGGAGTGGGGAACAGGGGAGGCAATGCGCGGAACGTCGGAGGTGCCGGATCTTGTCTACGACCGGGGGGATGTCGGAAAAGAGCCGATGGTTCGCATTCTGGGAACAGACCCCCAAGAGGTGTTGCGCAAGCTCTTTCTCCTGGTCTGAAAGGAAGTTGACCAGGGAGAGACCAACGATCATATATGCTCTCTACCCGAGCATCGAAGCGTCCATGAGAGAAAGGAGCACACAATGGAAGTTTTGGAGGCCATCAGGGAACGTCGTAGCGTGCGAAGATTCACCGAGGATCCTGTCTCCCCGGAGGATCTCGCCAAAGTACTGGAGGCGGCACAATGGGCCCCTTCCTGGGTGAACGTTCAACCCTGGAAGATCATTATCGTGAAGGATCCCGGGAAGAAAGAGGCCCTCGCGGAGACCCTGCTGCCGAAGAACCCTGCAGCAAAGGGACTGATCCAGGCGCCCGTCCTTCTCGTGCTCGTCGGCGAGCGAGGCAAGTCGGGGCTATACGGCGACAGCTTCTCCACGGACAAGGGGGACTGGTACATGTTCGACCTGGGGATTGCCGCCCAGAACATCGCCCTTGCCGCCCATGCGCTCGGCCTGGGAACCGTCCACGTGGGAGCGATAGACCACAAGAAGGCAGGGACGATCCTGGAAATGCCCGAAGGATTCGAGGTGGTGGAAATCCTCCCCCTCGGCCGCCCCACCTTCGCCCCGAAGGCCCCCCCCAGGAAGGAACTGAAGGAGTTCGTCACGCACGAGACCTTTGACGGAGAGCAGTGGACAGGAGGCTCCTGATCCATCCGGGCGAGAGAGAGGTGAACTTGCCTATTCCGGGAACAAGAAAGATCGAAGACATCCCACAGGAGCTGTGCAAGGGGCTCAAGGGCATCCTGTTCGACATAGACGACACGTTCACCTACCAGGGCAAGATACATTCGGGAGCCTTCTCCGTCTTGTGGGAGGCCAAGGAGGAAGGCCTCCTGCTCCTCCCGATCACGGGCAGGCCTGCCGGCTGGGCGGACCACATCGCAAGAATGTGGCCCGTAGACGGTGTCGTCGGCGAGAACGGCGCGTTCTACTTCTGTTTCGACGAGGCCGAGAGGCACATGAAGAAGCGTTTCGTCGTCCAGGACCCTGCCGACCGGGAAGAGAATCGACAAAGGCTCTCCGCCCTCTTCAGGGAACTGCAACAGGTCTTTCCATCCATACGCATGGCCAGCGACCAATCTTACCGGGAGTGTGACCTAGCGATCGACTATTGTGAGGATGCAAACCCTCCCCTGCCCCTGGAGGAGGCTCGCCGAATCCAAAAGATCCTTGAAGGCCACGGCGCTACGACCAAAATCAGTTCCATCCACGTAAACGCCTGGTTTGGAGAGTATGACAAGCTCTCGATGTGCGAGCAGTACTTCCGGCAAGAGCACGGGATCGACTTGCAGGTGGAGAAAGATCGATTCCTCTTTTGCGGGGATTCCCCGAACGACAGCCCCATGTTTGCCTTCTTCCCGCTCTCTGTCGGCGTGGCCGGGGTGCATCGCTTCCAGGAAGCAGGGCTGATGGACCACATGCCGAGCTTCGTCGCCGACCAAGATGGGGGGGGTGGATTCGAGCAAATCGTAAGAACAGTAATAAGAAAACGCTAAAGAAAAGGAAGCTGCATCATGCCCTTTTGCAGGGTGGGCGATCTACAGGTGCACTACCGGATCGTCGGGGAAGGCCCGCCCCTTGTCCTGATCATGGGCCTTTCCGGGGATCTGACCTGGTGGGAACCCCTGGTTGAGGAACTCGAGAGAGATTTTAAGCTCGTCCTCTTCGACAACCGCGGGTCCGGCCTGACCGAGATGCCGGAGGGGAAATACTCGATCCCCATGTTCGCGAACGACACCGCTGGGCTCATGGCCTGCCTGGGGATCCCCCAAGCGCACGTGTTCGGGGTCTCTATGGGGGGGATGATCGCACAGGAACTCGTCCTGCACTACCCGGATCGCGTGGACCGTCTCGTGCTTGGATGCACCCATTCGGGGGGAGAAGGATTCACGATGCCTTCCGCCGAGGTGGTCCAGAAAATGACCCTCACCCGGGGCAGGGCGCAAGAGGAGATCGCGAGACAGACCATGTCGATCCTGTTCGCATCCGATTTCATGCAAGAGAATCCGGATACGGTCGAGGCTATGGTCCGACGTTTCGTGGACAACCCAACGCCCCGAAAGCCTTTCACGCAACAGTTCTGGGCGGCTATGGGCCATAATTGCCACGAGAGGCTGCCGAAGATTCGAAAACCGACCTTGCTCCTGACAGGGGATCAGGACGTGTTGATCCCCCCCCAGAATGCCGAGACGCTACGGGCACGAATCCCGGGATCACGGCTGGCCTACGTCGAGGATGCCGGACACGTCTTCTTCATAGAGGCCCCGAAGCGGGTCGCAAGACTGTTGAAAGAACATCTTCTGCAAAATTGAATCTGTTCACATCTTCTCCTCGACGCTCCGAATCTTCTCTGCACCGGTCTGGTCTCTGTCGGTCCGCGTGCCGAACCGCATGTTCGAGGTAATCCGGGGGACCCCCATTTGATGCAGTTTCTCGTGAACCTCGCGAATGGCGTCCATCACCTCCCCCCATTCTCCTTCCAGGTTCGTTCCGTAGGCGTGCAGCCGTGGACGGAGCCCCCTCCTCTCCAGAATTTTCTCCGCCTCCGCAACATAGGATGACACGGAAACGCCTGCTCCCAGCGGCACGACACAGAGATCCGCGATAACTCTCATAAGAACCTCCTTTCTTCCCCATCAAGAATCTTCCCAAAAGAGCCGAAAACATTCTAATAGGAACTCCTGTACAAATACAGGACAGGCATACAAGAACGGTCTTTTTTGAAATAAAGCAAGTAAAGAAGGCGACAAAGCCACTCACATGCTACCCACGAGAGACGTCGACGAACTCATCGCCCTTGCCTATCGGGATGACCTGACCGGCCTGTACAACCGCAGGCACTTCCGTGAGAGCCTGACGAGGCCCCTGGAAGAGGCCTTGGATCGGACCGCGTACAGCTTCCTGCTGGTGGATATCGATTTTTTCAAGAATATCAACGACTCCTACGGCCATCAGAGCGGCGACCACGTGCTCGTGACGGTGGCAAAGCTCCTCACAGATGCCCTGGACGGTGAGGAGACCGCCGTCCGCTACGCAGGGGACGAATTCATCGTGTTCCTCCCGGGGGTGGGCCGGGATGCGGGGCTTCAGAGGGCCGGCGGGCTCGTGGACAGGATGCAGAAGAAGGCCCTCCCCCTCAACGACCGCGACGAATACATTCAGTTGACCTTCTCCATCGGTGCGGCCTCGTTCCCCGAAGACGGGGACACCTGGGAAGCGATCATGGAGAAGGCGGACCAAGGCCTCTATGCGGCCAAGCAGCAGGGACGGAATCGGGCCTGCCCGCCCCCGGAGGAAGGGGTTGGCATCATGCGAGGGGACGATCTGTCCAACCTCTTTCCTTGCCCCAAGTACATAGGGCGACAAGAGCCGTTGGAAGAAATCCTCACGCTCCTTGCCCGGCGCGAGGCACCCGAGACATCGTCGCTCCCCTCCCTCTTCCTCTGCACAGGGGACAGAGGCTCGGGCAAGACCCGCTTTCTTCAGGAAGTCGGCAAGGCGATCGATGACACCGATTTCTGTGTGATGCACCTGTCCGGGTCGGAACAACTGAAGGAACTCCCGTACGGAGCCCTGATCAAGGGGTTCCTCGAGCGTTTCGCTACAGTGGAGAAGCTTCGTGAACGCCTGGGGACCTCCCTGCAAGCACCCGATGAATCGCTCTGGGAAGCGCTCTTTACCGGCGCCCAGGCTGCCCCGGAAACGCTGTCCGCCGAAGCCGCCGGGCACTTCCTTGTCCGGACCCTGGTGTCCATCGAGCAGAAGACCCCGCTGGTGCTTCTCATCGACGATGCCGATCTCCTGGACCCTCCCACGGCGGCCCTTTTGCAGGCCTTCCACCGGGTAAGAAACGACGGCCCCAGCCCCTTTGTGCTCATGGCCGCTTCGGAGAATCAAGTCTCTCTCGAGCCCTCAGGCTCGGCACCGGATACGACCAAAGGAGAACGCGCCTCCGCCGTCTGTTACGGGATGTCCCTACCGATCGTCGAGATGAAGCCTTTCCGGGGAGAAGACGTGGAAGAGGTGGTACGAACCGTCTTCCCGACCCTTCTCGTGGAGCCGCTCTTCCACACCGAACTCCTCCTCCAGACCCATGGGAATCCCTCGTACCTCGAGGAGACGCTGAAGTACCTCGTTCAGACCGGGAAGCTGGTCTATCACCGAAGCGCCTGGCGATGGGAGGGGGACGGCCTTCACGACCTCCCGGACACCCTGGAATCCCTGTTGGAGAACAGGCTCTCCACCCTCGACCCGGAGGTGCGCACCTTGCTGGAGAAGGCTTCGATGATGGGACCGGAGATAGAGCCTGAGCTCATCCAGAAGCTGGAGCAATCGAACGAGGGACACCTCTGGGACCTTTTGGACAAGGCGCGGAGGTTCGGCGTCTTGCAGTCGAGTTCCCGGTGGGAGTATAGCGATCTTCGGTTCAGCTCGAGAACGGCCCAAGAGGTTTCGTACGACCAGGTACCCGAGGAGGATCGGGTTACCTGGCATCTCCAGATGGCAAGGCTCTTCGAGTCCCTCCGCCAGAAACCGAATCTCCTCCAGCTCGGTCCGCTGCTCTACCATGCCGAGATGGCAGGCCTGCAGACAGAGTTGAAGACCATAAAGGAAAAGTTCAGCCTCCTCTCGGCGCCGAATCAAGCCACCGTGCTATCCGCACCCACGAGGAAGAAAAAACGGACCGTCCCAATCCGGCACAGTCCGATTCCCCAGGAGAGGTGGCCGCACATTCAGTCCCTGTTCCACCTGTTGCGGGCCGCCATACAGAATCTTCGTCTGTATCCGGAGACGAGCCAGACCGTTTCGTCGGCCTGCCAGAGGTTGCTCGACGGCCTGGACGGGGCCTTCCAGTTCACGGACTCCGTCCACCTGTCAGAGACAGATGGCGTCGTTCTCGTCAACGGGGAACCTCCTCCTTGGAAGGGTGAGGAGAGGGGTGCAACCGAAGGGTTTTATCGGTTCCTCGCGGACGCAAGCCTGAAAGACATGTCCTTTCGAAAGGGATTGACCGTCGCCGAACTCAAGGCCTTCCTGAGCACCTGGAATTCGGTCCTGACCGATTCTCTCGACCCGAAAGCGCAGTGGGATGCCTTTGAGGACCGGGAGGACATTGAACACATCCAATTGAACGCGAAGATCTACGTCGCCGTCTCCGATTCCAATCTCTGCGTGGACGGTCCACTGGTGCTGTCTTCCGAGCTGTCGGACGACCCGCTCGAGGGCCTGTCCCAGCTTTTCGGTTCCCTGGAGTCGAAAATCCTCTCCATTCAAGACGCCGCCGGGGAGCAGGCGATCGACCCGGAAGAGGTCAAGGGTTTTGTCTCCCTCCTGGAGCGGGCCCGGGAACTCCTGCCTGCCCTGCGGGAGGGTTTCTCCGCGGCCGCAGACCGGCCTGGCGGGCCGGCGGGGATCCCCCCGGCCGAGACCATGGGCGAAAAGGATCTGCGCGGCTCGGAAATCCCGCCCGAAATCGGGGGGAAGGATTTCGAGCCCCTTGCCGAAGAAGACGTTCGGTGTTTCCTGGCAGACATTCTGTCCGGAGAGTCGCAGCGGGAGGCAGTCGGCTATCAGCGAATCTCTCAGATGGGTCCTCAGGCCGCCGACCCCCTCTACTTCTTCCTGTCCCAGACCGATGACGCCCACGCAGGGCGCATCTGCGCACGCTTTCTGGAATCCTTTGCGCCCGATCTCCCGAGGCGAATTCAGGGGGACATCGAAAGCCGCACGGACCCATCCGTCAAGCTTCGACTCCTTCAGTACGCTGCACCCGTTCTAGAGGACAGGGCGTGGCAGAGCGTCCTCACGGCGGCCCTGCAGCAAGAGGAGGAGGCTACCGTAAAGGAGGCCCTTCACCAGTTGGAGACAAATTTTCCGGAAGACGCCGCCAGGCTTCTGTTGGAAGTTCTGCCCGCCTGTCCGGATCGCTTCCGTTACGAGATTTGCCTTTCCCTCGGGAAGCTTGCCGATTCCCGGTCCCTCCCCCAGTTGCTCGGCTACCTGGACAAGATCACTGCACGACGCGAGATGGTAGAGGACCGTTTCTCAGAAGGGGTGTGCCACGCATTGGGCCATTTCGATGACCCGCAGGTCGTCCAGAAGCTGGGCCTGCTCCTGGGTTCGAACGGAAAGTTCCCCTGGCAGAAGAAGCGTGTGAACCCCGGCTCGCGCAAGGCGGCGTTGTTGGCCTTGGTGAAGATCGGTGGAAACCCCGTCTACGCGATCCTGAAGAAACACGAACACGACAAAGACCCGTGGGTCCGCTTCCGAGTGAAGAGCTTCCTCAAAGGAGAGCCTTCCCCCCACCACCCGCCTCGTCAAAGTTCCCCGGCTGCTTCCTCTGCGTAGTAGCGCAATTCGTCGTCCTTGGTCGTCATCGAAATGATGTTGAGCTTCGAACGAAACCCCTGCTGTTCCTCGAGACCTTGCTGGGGATAGAGGGTCTTCAACTTCTCGATCGTCTGGACCGCGGTGCCCGGCTCCTTGCAGTCGAGGAAGAGCATCAAGGTGCTCCAGTCATCGGGCAGGCCGTATTCCTTGAGATACTTTCTGGCGGCCGGGTCGAATTTCTTCGTCCCGCAGGAAAGATGGATTTCGTTCCGTGCCGTCTCCTGTTCCGGGTCCACCTTCTTGCTCCGGTTCCCCTGAAAGAGCCTGTCCGCCTCCCGGAGAATCTGTTTGCGGACCCATTGGGAGCTTTGACCCGTCGGGAAATCCCCCTGTCCTACGTGCCGGCTGCGATCCTGGCGTCGGTCCCGATCCCGCCAGCTTGGCTTCTCCCGGAAATCGTCGTCGCGGTAATCTCCCACCTGCCCTCTCCTCATGTTTCCCTGGATGTTGTAAAAGAATCCGGCGCAAATCGCCTTCGACTCCAACGAGTAGAGATCACCCATCCGGAGGAATACAGCGCTCGCTGTGCCGCGTCTCCCCAAACGACACCCTCGGAGGATAGGCTTCTCGTACGGACGTTGCCGCATGCAAAAGCACGCGTCTTCCAAGGCAGCAAAGGGCTGGACCCGTCCTTCGCGTTTGATCTGGATGGAAGAAGCAGGGATTTCAGCACGAACGTTTGCGTCCAAGGATGTGGGGAATGTGTCTCAAAGGACCAGGAAGAAAACGCGTGCATGTCCGCCTGCCTGTATTTTCTGCGAAACCACAGATTTGTCAAGTTCGAATTCGTGTTCTTCCCAGGTTTTCTTTCTCCCTCCGAAAGGGGCATACTATCCGGAACCACCTTCTAACAGTCTGTTGAAGAACTGGCTGCTGGAGGCTGTTCAAAAAGTTCCAGATGCAAGGCAGGCAAAACACGCCCCCGCGAAGGCGGGGGTCCATGTAACGATGAGGCGTACTTCCTGTACGTTGAATGACGAGGGATGAAGCCGAACGCCGCAGATGGGACTTTTTCAACAGCCTCCTAAGGATTCCTGGACATGCAGAAGAAGAGGCGGAAAGAGACCCCTTCCGCATCGGTTTCCCTCGACGCGATGACCCAGTGGCAGCAAGAAGAGATCGATGCCGCCTATTGGGAAGAGTTCATAACGTTGGATCCGGCCGAAGTCTGTCGAAGAAGCCTCTGTACGTACGACCCGGCGGATGGGGCCTACCGGATTCCACTGCTCCATCGAGGGTACACGATTCACCCTTTTCGCCGGTCGATCACACGGGAAACAGACCCCGCGACCCGGTCGCATCGGTCCGGGGACATCTTGTTCGACGAGGCCCTCGTGCTCATCATCTATCTCCTGCGGGCACGTGAGATCCCTCTGGCCGGGAAGCAGCAGACCGAAAAGGATCTTCCCGGCGGCGAGACCTTTTTCCGGGGCCCCCACGAACTCGCCCGCCGGCCGATCCTCAAGCATTTCGGCCGCAATCCGGAAGCATTCCACGGGGCGGCCGCCTCGCTCGGGGGCAAGCGCCTCGATTTCGGCGATGCAGCCTTCCGGTTCCAGGCCCTGCCGAGGATTCCTCTGGACTACATTCTCTGGGCAGAAGACGACGAATTCCCGGCACGACTTACCATCGCATTTGACCCGACCGTGTCCGACCATCTCCCGCTGGACGTTGTCTGGGCCCTCGTGCATCTGACGACGAGACGGCTCGTGGACGCGGGATCAGAATCCTCCTAATGCGGCTTACGCCGCAAGGTGAAAGTCGAAAGGGTCAAGGTTAAAGCACCTTAGAACAGACGCAGGCGGCGAAAATCCCCTTGATTCGCTCTTCAATGCTTGATCCATCCCTTTCACCTTTTACCTTTGCCCTTTCGCCTTCTTCTCCCTTGTGCTATTTTCTTGAGGGCAAGCAAAACACCGGATTCGAGTGGGTGGATGATGGAACCAGAGAAGCCGAAGACGCCTGACGCAGGGACCGCCAGCTCCGGACAGACGCTGCACGAGATGCTCCGCTGGGTTGAGGAAGAGCCGGGCAGGATCCTGGAGGCATTTCCCGGTCTCCCCTTTGCCGAACAGCTGGGTGTCCTGCTGCTCACCCCGGGTCAACTCCGGCAGGATCTCCTCCTTTCCTCCCCGCTTGCCGGTGAGCTCGTCCCCATGCTTCCCGAGCAGGAAGTCTACCTCACACTCAAGGAAATCGGCTTCGAAGACGCCTTGCCCATACTCTCCCTGATGACCCGTGAACAGCTTCACTACGTGAACGACCTGGAGGCATGGCACAAGGAACGCTTCGAGGCTGCCACGTTCCTGAAGCTCATCAAGATGATCCATCAGTGTGGCGAAGACAAGCTGGCCGACTGGCTCGATGCGGCCGATCCGGAGATTCTCGTCCTGTTCCTGAAGGAGCACGGGTCGGTAACCAAGTTCGACGTGACAGCGGATCCGGTCGAAACCCCGGTTCCGCACGGCTCGATCACCTACGACGGCTTCTATCGCTACTACCCGACACGTCCGGAATTCGCGCCCCTCATCGACCCGATCCTTCGAATCCTGAAGACGAGCAACCCGGAACAGTATGGGATGGTTATGGAGTCTACATACAGGGACCTGCCCTCAGAAATCGAGGAAGAGGCGTTGCGATTCCGTTCGGAAAGGCTCTCCGAAAAAGGGATGCCCGGGTTTGAAGAGGCCTGCGAGATCTACCGGCCGCTGACGGATGAGAAATTCATCGAATACACCGCCGAGGCCCCCTCGAACAGAGAACCTTGCACCGAGATACCGGCTCTGTATCCGATCCGATGGCTTCCGGCAGACTCCTTCTTGCGAGAGGTCTTGGCAGCCCTGGCCGATCATCCGGAGACAGACCGCATCCGCACGGAACTCGCTTCCCTCGGGAACAAGGTCCTGATCGCCGAGGGCATGGACGTCACGAGCGGCGAACCTCTGAAGGGTGCCTTGAAAAAGGTGGCGGACACCCTCACTCTGGCCCTCGAACACCTGGCGGGCAAGAACGTTCAGGAAGCGGCCTCCTGGCTCACAAGGGCATGGCTGCATCATCTGTTCCGGTTGGGCATGAGCCAGACGCGCAAACTCGCGGAAAGGGCCCGCCGCGTCCGGGATCGGGCAGGGTTCCCGTGGATCGACAGATTTCACCTGCTGGCGGACAGCCCGCTCGACGATACCCTTCGGGGCCTGCTCAAGCCGCGACCCCTGTTTTACGAGGGCCCGGGCAAGGAAGGCCTTGCCGAGTTCCGGGACTTCGCCGGGATGGAGGATCTTCGGCTCTCGGAGGCACGGGTCTCCGCGACGGAGGCCATTGCCGACCTCTTCTCGGCACATCTCCACGCGTCCCCGGAGAGGATCAAACAAGTCTGTCTGGAAGCAGGCCTTGGGGATCAACTCGATCGCGTGGGCTGGTCACAGGTTCTTCAAACAGCGTGGGTGCATCAGACGCTAACCGGACAACCGGAGTTCCGTCCGTTGACGCCCGCTGAGGCACAACAGTTTTTGCGGGAAGCCTTTGTAGGGGTGTCCGGCACATCTGCAAGAAAGCTCGACCCTCAGTTCACCCACACACTCCTCCTCTGGACGCTAGATCGGGCGGGTTCTCCGGGAGAGGCGCCAAAAGAGATCATCCGGGAGTGGATCCAATCCGGAACGACACGGATCGAGGAAGAGCTCGAGGGCCTCGATCCCGAGAAGCCGATCGACAGCAGATTCGTCAAATGTCTATGCATTCGTGGAGAGACCCTTACCGAAGGACAGAGATGAGACACCGAAAAGAGCAGAAACGGAAAGTGAAGGGGAAATCGGGGGCCCGGCACAAGAGGGCCGGACTGTGGGGATTCGCATTGTCGGCGATCCTGATCTACGCCGGCGGCTGCAGCAGCTCGGACGAGCCGGAGGGGTCGCAAACGCGCACCGTAAGCCAGACGCAGGAGGCGAATTTCACCTCGATCCAGGCGTGCATCTCCGCCTCGAGCAACAAGGACACCTGCCTCGTCTACTCCGGTACCTACAAGGAGAGGATTCGCTTCGAGGGAAAGGCAATCAAAGTCCTGTCGTCCGACGGGCCCGAGAAGACGATCATCGACGGCCGGGAGCAGGGGACGGTCGTTACCTTCGACAAGGGCGAAGATGATGACTCGGTCCTGGAGGGATTCACGATCACAAATGGATTGGCCGTCTCGGGTGAGGACACGGTCGAGCACGGCGGTGGTATCCAGCTCATATCCGCCGGGCCGACGATCCGGGACTGTATCCTGCTCGCAAACCACGCAGAAGGAGATGGCGGGGGGATCTACAGCTTCGCCACGGGATCGAAGCCGGCCATCGAGAACGTGGTCTTTCAGGGAAACACGGCCGGCGGACAGGGAGGAGCCCTTTGCGCGGTCTATGGGGGGCCCGACCTCACCAACTGCCTCTTCTCTGAGAACGAGGCCCCGGTCGGCGGTGCGATCAGCAGCCGGTACGGCGCCAACCTCGTCCTCGCCAACTGCACCTTCCGGGGCAATTCCGCCTCCACGCAGGGGAGCGCCCTGTATTTGATGAATGCAACCTCGGAGTGGACGAACAGCATCTGCTACTTCAATTCGTCTTCCCCGGGAAGCACCCTGGTCCTGGATCTCGACCCGCAACAAGTGGGCATGACCGCCCTCTCCCTCTCCCATGTGGACCTGCAAGGGGGCACGGGCGCAGTCGGCCGAACACAGACCTGCAACGCCCAGCCGGGGCTCTGCAGCCTTCAAAGCGACAGCATGCTCGATGCAGACCCGCTCTTCGTTCCACTGTCGCTCGAGGAGCCTTCGGAGAACCCATGGGAGGCCTTCTACCTGAGCGAACCGGACACGCTTCGGCCCGACCAAATGCAGCTTGGAAGAAGCCCCTGCGTGGATGCCGGAGATCGCAGTGCCGAGGAGGCCGGCCTCGAGGAAGGCACGACCCGAACCGACGGCCTCGCGGATGAAGGCGATGTGGACCTCGGGTATCACTACGCCGCCACCACGTCCTAGGCGCTCTGAGTGCCCCAAAGTTTGACCGTTTCCGGGCCGATCTGATAGCATACCGAAGCTTTGTGTTCCCGCACGATCCGAGGGTTGGAGGGTTGTGCGGGCATCGTCTTCCCTGCCCTCACGAAGAACTTTGGAGGCCCCGCGCCATGAAGCCCTTTGGACTCTCTCAGATGAAGATTCTGGAGGAAATGACACCGGATGAGATCGCACCCGTCCAGCGGTTCTGCGAGGAGATGTTCTACCCCTTCGACACCGTGCTTGCCTTCGACGGCGAGGAGGCCAAGTACGTCTTCTTGTTGCGCCAGGGGAGAACCGAACTCGTCGCCCGGCACCCGAAAACGGGCCAGAAGGTGATCATCGCACAGAAGCAACCCGGAGAGACTATGGGGTTTTCCTCCCTGATCCAGCCCTATCAAATGGATTTCACGATCCGCTGCCTGGAGGACTGTCATCTGTACCGGATTCCCCGGGCCCGTCTTCTGCAGGAATTCAAGCGGAACCCGAAGCTTTTCGAGAAGGTTCGGCACCGCATCGCGAAACACGTCTTCCCGAACCTGCAGAAGGCCCTGGAGAAACTGCAGGACAAAGGGGACGAGGAAAGCTGGTACCCCCAGGAGGAAGATCTGGGTTCTTCGGGACCGAAAGAAGGAGAGATCCTTTAGTCACACATACTTCCGGAGCGAATGCCCAAGCAGGTGACACAAATCGAAACGCGGTGGGAAGGCGGGCGGTCTCTGGTGCTATCGCCTGTTCCGAATTCGATTTGTGCCGGGCGACTTTGTAGGGGGAGGGAGAGACGGAGCCCAAGCAAATTGAATTCGGAACAGGCGATAGCATTGATCGGATCGGAGGCGAAAAGAAGGAGAGAGAATGGGTACGTACCTGAGGAAGCAGGCTGACTATGTGATCGTCGGGTCCGGGCCGGGGGGCGCCACTGCGGCGCGCCAGCTGGCAAGGGCGGGCAAGAAGGTCCTCCTTCTCGAGCGGGGGAAGGATCACCGGGGCAAATGGTACTACGGTACGCACCTGGGCTGTCTGCTCTACTGCGACAAGATGGGCATGTTGATGACCGAGGAGGGCCTTCAGATCGTACGGGGCATCATGACCGGCGGTTCGACGAATCTGTTCTGCGGCTGCGCCTCTCCCCCGCCCAAATGGCTGAAGAGCCGATACAAGATCAACCTCGATTCCCTGGTCAAGGAGACGATCGAAGAATTGAAGATCGCTCCACTGGCCCGCCCGCTATGGGGACGGGCGACTCAGCGCGTTCATGAGGCCGCTGGCGAGTTGGGCTACGAATGGGAACCGCAGCCGAAGTTCATGAACGTGAGTCGAGGGGAACCGTTCGACTGTGGGGCAAAATGTATGCTCGGATGCCGCTGCGGGGCGAAATGGACGGCCAACGAGTACGTGGACGAAGCGGTGCAAGCGGGCTGTGAACTCCTCACGGGAATGAACGTGAAGGAGGTCCTCGTGAACAACGGGAAGGCCGAAGGGGTTGTGGCGGCCGTCTCCGGCGGCCAGGGCGTCCTCCGGGTCGAGGCGCCGAACGTCATTCTGGCGGCCGGAGGGATCGGTTCTCCCATCATCCTGCAGCACTCCGGATTGTCGGAAGCCGGACGAGGGATGACCATGGACACGACCGTGATAGTCTGCGGGGAATCCCGGGACCAGGGCATGCACTTGGATCCACCCATGGCGGTCTCCTACTGCGACGACAAGAACGGATACATGTTGAGCACCCTGATCGATCCCTGGCTGCTCTACCCGTTGATCCATACGTGGCACGGGCCCAGGAATCCCCTCCGATTCCTTCGATACGGCAAGACCATGGGCGTCATGATCAAGTTGAAAGACGAGATCTCGGGCGGAATCAGCGTGGAGGGCAAGATTTCCAAAACCCTGACCGAACAGGACCGCTGGCGGTTGAACCACGCCTCCAATGTGGCCAGAAAGATCCTGATCCGGGCCGGCTGCAAGCCGGACTCCGTGTTCGTCGGGCCCCTTCGGGGAACCCATCCGAGCGGAACCGTCCGTATCGGAGAGCTTCTCAGTACCCAACTGGAAAGCCCTGTCAATGGGTTGTACGTGAGTGATGCGAGCTGTTTTCCCGAGGCCCTCGACCGCCCCACCGTCCTGACCCTGATCGCCCTGTCAAAGCGGCTTGCCAACCACCTCCTGAGCAAAGACAAGCCCAAGGCGAAACCCAGGGCCAAGACCAGGGTCGCAACCCGGAAAACGACGCGGAAGAAGAAAGGGGCCGACAAGCCCGAGACGCCCGAAACAACACCGCCGTCGGACGGTTCCCCTGCGGAAGACTAACTGCGTTCCTGCAAGGGCGATCCAATGCGAACCTCGATAATCCGCTCGATCTTCAGCGGGAAGATGCTTTCCGTCTTCATTCTCGGCTTTTCATCGGGGTTGCCCCTCCTGCTCATCGGCGGAACGCTCAAGCTCTGGATGAGAGATCAGGGTGTGGACCTGACCATCATAGGGATCTTCTCCCTGGTCGGGCTGCCCTACACCCTGAAATTCCTTTGGGCGCCCGTGATGGACCGGTTCGTTCCGCCTTTCCTCGGTCGCAGGAGGGGCTGGATTCTCATCTGCCAGATTGCGCTCGTCGTGGGGCTCTCATGCCTCGCCGTGACAAACCCTTCGACCAACCCCTGGTCCGTGGCCCTGGCCGCCTTCTTCGTTGCCTTCTTAAGCGCGAGCCAGGACATCGCGATCGATGCATACCGGCGTGACCTCCTGCGCGATGAGGAACTCGGCCTCGGCTCATCCCTGGCCGTGAACGGCTACCGGATCGGGATGCTCGTCGCAGGAGCCCTGGCAGCCACACTCGCCGATCAGATCCCGTGGAAAGAGGTTTACTTCATCATGGCCGGGGCCATGGGCATCGGCATCGTAACCACCTTTCTGTCACCCGACCTGGAGGAGGATGCCGCACCTCCGGAAACGATCCTGGACGCGGTTGTACAACCCTTTGTCGAGTATTTCAGGAGAGAAGGCGCCTGGGTCATTCTTGCCTTCATCCTTCTCTACAAGATCGGTGATTCCATGGCGAGCGAGATGCTCAACCCCTTCTACCTCGACATCGGTTTCACCATGACCGAAATCGGAGCGGTGGCGAAGCTGTTCGGTTTCTGGGCCACGATCATCGGGGGGCTCGGCGGGGGCGTACTCATCTTCAGGCTGGGGATCCATCGCTCGCTCTGGATCTTTGGCTTCCTGCAGGCGTTCTCTACGTTCTTCTTCGTTCTCCTGGCAAGGGCGGGGAATCACCTCCCTGCGCTCGCGGCCGTGGTCGGTTTTGAGAACCTGAGCGGTGGTATGGGCACGGCGGCCTATGTAGCCTACATGGCCAGCCTGTGCGACCGGAGGTTCACCGCGACACAGTATGCCCTCCTGACCAGCCTGATGGGCGTCCCCCGGGTCATCATGGGATCGACGACCGGGTACCTTGCAAAGCATCTCGGATGGGAGACCTTCTTTCTGGGCTGCACCCTCATTGCGATCCCCGGAATGCTGCTCCTCTTTCGCGTGGCCCCCTGGAATAGCGGCTCCGAATCATAGAGACCGGCAAGAACGGAGAGCGCTTGCCTGTTCGGCCCCGCATGGACTATCCTAGAAGTTCGGATTTGGAGCGAACAAAGCGAGGCTCTGACCCGCAACTCATACGCTAACGGGACGAATCGATGCTCTACGTTGAACCTGTCTACCGGCCCCCCTCCGAGGCGGGCAGCCTGCTCATCCAGGCCACCATCGGCTGCGCGAGCGCGGCGCAGGGACACTGCTATTTCTGCGGGTCCTGGCTGATCGATCGGCAGATTCCACAGAAGAAGTTCCGGGTTCGCCCGGCCAGGGACGTCATGAAGGACCTGGACGAGGCCCGGGGGCAAACCGGGCCGGCTGTACGAAGGATCTTCCTCCTGGACTCGAACGCCATGATCATGCGTGCGGGCCAACTGGAAATGATAAGCCGACACGCCTACACGCTCTTTCCTTCTCTCGAAAGGGTCAGTGTCTATGCCTGCGCCAACGACATCCTCCGCAAGTCGGACGAGGACCTGAAGCGGATCCGCCAGGCGGGCATCTCCCTTCTCTACATCGGACTGGAGAGCGGAAGCGAGGCCATCCTCGAGCTGCACAACAAGGGGGTTACCGCCAGGGATGCCGTTGTGGCCTGTTCCCGCGCCATGGAGGCTGGCTTCGAGATCTCGATCACGGTCATCCTGGGGCTGGGCGGCCGGAAGAAAAGTATGGTCCACGCCCAGGACACGGGAAGGATCATCTCCGAGATC
>JAQYVQ010000045.1 GCA_030145435.1 Syntrophobacteria bacterium
AGGTTCGTGAGGCTGATGTTCCGGTGTCTGGCGTCGACGAGGAAGGCAATCCTCCCGAGCCACTTTCCGATTCGCACGGCCCATCCCGGGGGAAGGAGGGAGAACAGGGTGATGAACGGATAGGCGAGCAGGAACAGGAGACGATCCGTGAAGTCTTTCATGCCCCCTCTTCCCCCTGGCGAACACCCCTCTTCATCAGCACCCCCCTTGATTCCAGCCTGTGCCAGAAGGCAGGCTCATCCTCCAGAATCAGGTCGAGCCGAACGAACAGGACCTTGCCTTCGGGCCATGGATAGCGGCGAAGCTTCACGGCATCCTTTTCCGTCGTCACGAGCCAGTCCGAGTCCGAGAGGAGGCGCAGCAGTTCCTCGTGGTCCTGCCCCGAATACGGGTGATGGTCCGGGAAATCCCTTCGGGCGCCGCCCCCCAGCCCCATTCCTTCCAGGGTCCTCCAGAAGGCCTCCGGTCGAGCGATTCCGCAGAAGGCCCCGACCTTGCTCCCTGTAAGCTCCCGTGGGTCGACCTCGCCTCGATCCTCCAGCCGGTGGAGGCCGGTGGGGACGAGCCTCGCCACATGGACAGGCACATCCGCCTCGAGGGTCCGGCACCAGGGGTCACCCGACCCCTTCTTGTTGCCCTGCTCCCCACCGTCTGACGAGATGCAAACCACGACGTCGGCGGCTTTCAGGGCGGAAAGGGGCTCGCGCAGCGGCCCCCTCGGCAGGCACGCAGCGTCGAACAAATTCTCATCTCCCGGAACGAGGACGATGTCGAAGTCACGGGCCAGCCGGAGGTGCTGGAAGCCGTCGTCCATGAGGAAGAGATCCGGTGACAACCACTCTTCCGCGAGATTCGCTGCCCGGTATCGATCGCCGTCCACGGCAACCGGTACGTCCGGAAGATTGTGCGCCAGAAGATAGGGTTCATCCCCGCAGTCCAGAGGGTCCTCGCGCTCCAGACCCTTCCGGGTCAGCAGGATCGTGTCCTGTTTCCCCCGTCGCCTGTATCCGCGAGTCAACAGGACGACCCGACACCCTCGCTCCGTGAGCTTCCGAGCCATCCACATGGCAAAGGGGGTCTTCCCGCTGCCGCCCACCCGCACCCCTCCGATGCTGATAACCGGAAGGCCGGCCCGCCTTGTCGCAAGGACGCCTTTTCGGTAGAGGGCCCTTCTCAGCCGAAGGACCATGCCGTAGCCATACGACAGGGGAGCCAACAGGACGCCGAAGAGCAGGCTGCCCGGGCCCTTCGGGGAGGAAGGCGTCCAGAACTGCTGAAGGGCGCTGCGCACGTTTCCCTCGAAACGAGAAACGATTGCCTTTCCCCATGCCCGCAGTGCGGACATACCCCCTTGCCTGTCCGCCGCTTTCGCCTCGGTCTCCATGCGATCGGTCACCTGCCCGAGCCTTGCCTCGAGGCGGGCGCGGCACGCCTCAAGGACCTCCGCACTCCCGCTGTTGGGCACATAGAAGGGCTCATCGAAGACGACCGACACCCGCGCAAAGGGCAGAGGGATCTGAAAGCGATCCCAACTCGACGCAATCCACCGGGGACGCGCCGCCCAGGTGAGCGAAACGATCGGGGTCCCGGTGAGCTGAGCGATTCTCACCACTCCCGGCTGAACCGTGTACCGGGGACCTTTGGGCCCGTCCGGGGTGATCCCTATCGTGTGGCCCAGGCGGGCCTTTTCGATCAATGCCTGAAGGGCCTCGCGGCCTCCTCGGGTGGACGAACCCCGGGCCGAGAGAATACGGAAAGGCTTCACGGTGCGAGCGATCAGGTCCCCATCCCAATGGCGACTGACCATGATCCAGGCGTCCTTCCCCTCTTTCCCACACACCTTGTGGTAGACGGGAGGCATGATGATCATCCGGCCGTGCCAGAAGGCGAAGATCACCGGCTTTCCCGCGCGGAAGATCTTCCGCGTCTCCTCTGCCACGTGGATCCGATAGCGAACCGTGAAGGAGAGGAGGCGAATCAGCAGCGTGGCCAGAGGGGGCAGCAGCCTGGCCACCCAGCGACGCGTTAGTTCGTTTCGTTTCCAGCGATGCATGGGCTTCCTATTAGCTGTTAGCTGTTAGCCCACCCCGCCCCTGATGGCTCAGGGGCATCCTGTTCGTGGGCGTGGTGGTTGGGAGCTAATAGCTAAAAGCCAACAGCCAATTGCTTTCAACGCTTCTACTCATCTGACCTCTGCTCCTTCTGCAACAATATTTCACGAACCACCCCCGCCGCCCTGGCGGATGCTCCGGGCGCGCCGAGCAGGGCTTGTACCTTGGCCAGGTCCTTCTTGACCTGTGTATAGTAGTTCGCGTGTTCGAAAAAAGGGATGCAGGCCTCGTACAGGTTCTCTTCGGTCAACTCCCCCTGGATCAGTTCCGGAACCACCGCCTTCTCGGACACGAGGTTGACCATTCCGACCACGGGCACACGCACCAGAAGGCGTGCCAGCAAGAATGTAAATCGGGACACACGGTACACGACGATCATCGGAATCCTGAGCAAGG
Organism: Syntrophobacteria bacterium; assembly: GCA_030145435.1. Taxonomy (GTDB): domain Bacteria; phylum Desulfobacterota; class DSWW01; order DSWW01; family DSWW01; genus S015-6. The sequence goes on from JAQYVQ010000045.1 coordinate 2,508, forward strand.
CCATCTCGAGCGTTGCCGTTCCGGAGGCAACCAGGGCCAGATCGCAGATCGCCGTGCCCGGGCCGATCCCCTCGCGCGTGCACACCAGCGGGATCTCTGCCTTCCCGAGCATCTCTTGATACACGTCATCGCTCAGGCCCGGCCCCTGTCCCAGAAGAAACTGCATCCGTGGGAACCGCCGATGGAGCAACCGGGCGCCGCGGAGCATGACCGGAAGCAGGGCGCGCACCTCACTGGTCCGGCTGCCGGGGAACAGACCCAGGACCGGATAGAGTGGAGACAACCCGTAGCGCTTGTAGGCCTCCTCCGGCTTCTCTTCAGCCCTATCCGGATCAAAACGGTCCATCAACGGATGCCCCACGTAGGTAACCGGGACATCGTGCTCACGGTACAAGGCCTCCTCGAACGGGAAGATCACGATCATGTGGGTCACGTCATTCGCGATCTGTCGAACCCGGCCGCGACGCCAGGCCCAGATCTGAGGGCTGATGTAGTACACGACCGGTATGCCCCGCCTGGCGGCGTGACGAGCCACGCGGAGGTTGAAATCCGGAAAATCGATCAACACCACAAGATCAGGCCGATCCTCTGAAAGGCTCCGCTTGATCGATCGGAAGGCCCGCATGATCGTTCGCAACCGGCCGAAGACCTCGACAAGCCCGACGACGGCGAGTTCGGACGCATGATACGAGAGCCGAACACCTGCCCGCTTCATCTCGTCCCCCCCGATCCCGTACACCGAGAGGCCGGGGCAATCCTCCAGGAGATGCTCGACGAGCCGAGCACCGTGGAGGTCCCCTGAGGTTTCTCCGGCAATGATGAGGATCTTTTTTTCTGGCATCCGGTTGTCCGTGGGGAACGGCCTCTCCGTGGCATTTCTCGGTTTGACAACGGGGAGAAGGGGGGTCTTGGTTGGGCTAATGGCCTACGCGGTGCGCATCTTGCGCAAAATCCTCAGCGCGACTTGAAGGGCCTTCTTGCCTTCGGCGCCTCCTACCTCAGGCGGCTCTCTTGTTCGCACGCTCTCCACGAAGGCCTCGAGTTCTGTCCGCAAGGCATCGCTTTCACCCACCTCCTGCTCATGGCCGACGATTTCAGGTGAACTCTCGTCCGACCCGGCAATCCTTCGGAAGACCTGGACCTTGCCGGCGTCGTAATCCACGGACACGTAAGCGTCCCGCTGGAAGAAGCGGATCTTCCGGGTCCTCTTCGCACTCACCCGACTGGCCGTCAGATTTGCCACCGTACCGTCCTGGAAATGGATGCGCACGTTCGCGATATCAGCATTCGAAGAGAGTACCGGGACGCCCACGGAATCGATGCTCTTCACCGGGGCAGGAACATATTTCAACACGATGTCGATGTCGTGAATCATCAGGTCGAGGATGACATCCACATCCGTTCCGCGGGCCTGAAACGGTCCGATCCGATGGGCTTCAATGAACCTCGGCTTATCGATGGCCAAGCCAGCCGTCTTCCACACCTCGTTGAAACGCTCCAGATGGCCCACCTGAAGGATGCAATCCCGCTGCTTGGCCATGCGAATCAGCTCAGAGGCCTCGGGCAGGGTCGCGGTCATCGGCTTCTCGATCATCACATCCACACCCCGCCTGATGAATCCCCTGGCAACCGCATGGTGTTGCGAGGTGGGCACGACGATGCTCACCGCATCCACCAGGGAGTAGATCTCCTCCGACCGGGCGTAGCCCCGCGTTCCGAGCCGCTCCGCCACGGTGCGGGCCTGGGCGTGGTCGATGTCAACGACCCCCACCAGCTCGACCCCATCCATGGAGGCATACTTTTCGGCGTGAAAGCTGCCCAGATATCCTGCTCCGACAACGCCTACGCGGAGTCGATCCGCCTTCCCTCTCATCATCCCGGTCTTCCGGTTCCTCTGGTTACCCGTTTCCCTTGTGGGCCTCTCTCTATTCTTCTGTTACCGGCAGAACCCTCTCTCGCTCTTCTCCAGAAACACCAGGAGGTCTTCCACGTTCGGATCCTCCCCCACCTCGGCTCTCACCCTTTCGATCGCGTCCTGGAGTAGCTCACCGGACTGAAACAGGATCCGGTAGGCCTTTCGCAGTCGGCCGATCTCCTCCGACGAGAACCCGGCGCGCTCCAGGCCGACGGTGTTCAACCCGTAGAGTTTCGCAGGGTTGTCGGACGCCCTGGTAAAGGGAGGTATATCGAGCCTCACGCCCGACATGCCCCCGATCATCGCGCGCCGGCCGATCCGGACAAACTGGTGGACGCCCAACATCCCCCCCAGGATGGCGTTGCATTCCACGTGGACATGGCCCCCCAGCATAGCGGAGTTCGCCAGTATGACCTCATTCTCTAAGGTACAGTCGTGCGCGACATGTGCGTAGGCCATCAGGAGGTTCCTGTCTCCAACCGTCGTAATCCCCCGGTCTTCCACCGTGCCCAGATGGATCGTTACAAACTCCCGTATGATGTTGCCCGATCCGATGGTGAGTTTCGTTGGTTCACCTCGATACTTCGCGTGTTGGGGAATGGCACCGATCGAGGCATGATGAAAGATCTGGTTGTTCTCCCCGATCTCGGTCCTTCCGTCCAGCACCGTATGGGCCCCCACCTTGGTTCCGGTTCCGATCTTCACATGGGAACCTACGATGCAATAGGGCCCGATCTCAGCACTCTCGTGGATCTCGGCTCCCTCATCAACAATAGCCGTAGGGTGTATCATACCTCCTCCATCGGGGGTGCGGGCAGCAGAACAGCCAGAAGGATCGCCTCCATGACGACTTCCTCATTCACCTTTGCGACGCCTTTGACCTTCCAGAGATCCTTCTTGCTTCGCAAGAACTCCACATGATGGATCACCTGATCTCCCGGGACGACCGGCCTCCGAAACCGAACCT
>JAQYVQ010000062.1 GCA_030145435.1 Syntrophobacteria bacterium
CCCGGTCAACAGGAAGGCGTATCTGAAGTACCGGATGTACCTGATGAGCCGTTACTGGAAAAAGCCTGACCGGTACCCCCTCACAGACTTCTACATGGGGGCAATCCCGGAATCCGCCATGCCTCCGCCACCAAAGCCGGATAAATGAGGAGAACGTCATGGAAAAACTCTACTGGGAGGACTTTGAAATAGGCGAGAAGCTGGTAACCCCCGGCCGCACGATCACCGAGGCAGACCTGGTCATGTTCTCTGCCTTTACCGGAGACTGGCATCCGCTGCACACGAACGTCGAGTACGCCTCCAAGACCCTGTTTGGGGAGCGGATCGCCCACGGCATGCTGGTCCTCGTGGTGGGAAGCGCCCTGGGCTTCCGGCTCGGCCAGTACGCCACCTTACCGAAGTCGTTCATCGCCTTTTACGGGATCGACAAGGTCCGCTTCACCGGTGCTGTGAAGGTCGGGGACACGATTCACCTGGAAACGGAGGTCCTCGAGGCGACCGCAAAAGATGACGAGCGGGGGATCATCACGTCGAAGAGTTCCATCAAGAACCAGCGCGGGGAAGACTGCTGCGTCTTCACGACCAAGTTTCTCTGCGGCAGGGCGCCCAAGGATAAGTAGGGGACGTGCCCTCTCATCAAAACGGCTCAATCCGGAAAGAAGTTGCACGCCTGCTGTAGGTGTCCGGATGCTACGTCCAGCAACCCCGGGGAGAGCTCGCCTTCCGCCAGTGTGAAATATCCGTCGAGGCTCGTCCAGTCGGACGGCGTGAGGTCCCCGGCGGTGACCCGTTCCAGCCAGTAGAGGGCACCGAATTCGGAGACCCCATCCACCGCACTGTCTTCCTCATCCGGCGCGGTAGCCGCCACCCACAAGCGACCGCTGTGGACATCCACGGAGAAATAATTAGCCACCTTAATTGCCGACTTAAAACAGATTGCAGCCAGTGGCCAAATCCGCAGCAGCCTGCGATAACCCTGCCAGGCTCAGATTCGGTTCAGCCAAATCCAAGGCTGCCGTGATACTGCTGGCCGTGGCACTGTCAATATCACCATCGTTAACCGCATTACTCAACGCCGCTCGAGACTGGTCGATCAAAACCTGAATCTGGCGAATATCCTCATCAGCCGACGCTGCATCGGGGGCCCCTAAACTCGCGGCATTGGCAGCCCGAGCCTGCGCCGCACAGACAGCATCTCTGCCTAGTAAATCGAGGCGAATGGGTTTGTATCGCGAAATACCGCCGATGATCGGAGCCGGCGTCAGCCCGGAAAACAAGACTTGACCCGTAACCCGACGTACCGGCGAGTTAGCAATATACAAACCACCGTCCGGAGCAATACTGCTAATAGCAATCGACTCCTCTCGACCCTCGGCGAAATAGCGTAATTGACCCGTATCACGGTCCAATAGGCCCATACCCACGTGAAATATTATGTTGCTACCGCCAATGTTCAGACCCCCACCGACACTCACCGAGATACCGTTGGCGGTAATAGTCGGTGTCAGCGCATTGAACTGCGTTACCACGCTTACAAAACCATCAAACGCATTAAGCGTCGCGCTCCACGCCAAACTAGCACTGTTGCCTTGATCGATCAACTTGAATACGTCAAATTGGGTCACCACATAAATTTCGCTATTATCCGGAGACACCGCAACCGATGCGACGATCGGGTCACCGACATCAAAACGCCATAGCTCATTCAGATCGCTGTCGAGGGTAATGACATTACCCAGGTTATCGGACACATAGACGCGATTGCCATCCTCGCTGATGGTGGGTGTCGAACCGGTACCGCCGATGAAGGTCGTCGAGTTAACAACAGAAAATTCCAATCCACCGTTACCGTCATCGACCAGATCCAGCACATAGAGGGCGCCTAATTCAGAGACACCGTCGGTGGTGCCGTCAGCGTCATCATCCGCAGTTCCCGCCACGTAAATGTGGCCCGAATTGGGATCTATACCGAAATAATTGGTCACCAAAAAGCCCCCGCCAAAAATGATTTCACGAATTAGCGAGAAGAAGCTCAGCCCATCCGGCGTTTGACCAAAAACCGAGTCGGTCAAGGCATCACTGGCGTCAATGATCAATTGCGCCAGAGCCGGCAGTTGGCTAAGAGCCGGTGCACCCGGCAGCTGTTCGATTGGAGCAATACTCTGGCCATCGGCACGATCAAAGGCCAACAGTTTGCCGTCTATGGTAACGCCGATCAACGAGTCCGTTGGTGGATGATAGTTAAAGCCAAAGGAGTGGGCATCCGATTTCTTTCCGGGCACGATCGTCGGCAAGGTCAATCCAGATGCCGTACTCCAGATTGATGTGCCATCGGTATTCAATGCCATGACCTGCTCGTAACTCGCATGGTAGATAATTTGTTTACCCGGGTTATCAGGATCATTCAGAATAAGGACAGCACCGCTGCCGCCATTTCTTCCGTCACCGGTGATGGCCCATCGCCGCAGCCCGGTTTCAGCATCCAGGGAAACCAGGGACACGTCCTCCCGGGGATATAGTGGACTGAAATACAGATTGCCTTCATTATCGTAGGTCGGCCCCTCGGGTACGTACATACTGGTTTCCGCCACCCAATCCAGTTCAAACATAGGGGCTGCGGCGATCCATACATTGTCCGAGTTGTTGGGACCAACGTGCATTGTGTGAAAACCATCGGGTTGCGGAATCACATCATAATTGTAGTTGCCGACGACGCGCGCGCCGCTCGGTGCCCAATTGGTCTTGGCTGGGGGATCAAAAACGCGAGGGTCATCACAAGCGACCATGATAAAGCCAGCGAGAAAAACAAATAGAGCAATAAGATGATTTATTTTCGTCATCATAATACCCCCTGTCCGAGTTCTCTCCGTGCCATTTGTCACTCAAATAGTCTACACAGAGAACTCCTGCCAATCAAATCTCGGGCGCTATCCCCTGTTCTGCTGGATCTTTCTTTGTTGACACGCAATACCCTTTTTTATAGAACCTTCACCAGACGGCTGATGCGGAAGCCGTTGTCGAGGTCCTCGTCTCCCGATATTCCGTCGCGTCAGGCCGATTGAAAGCCCACGGAGTCGGCCCGTTGGTGCCGGCCACCTCGAACCGGTCCGACGACGGCCGGGCCAAGAACCGAAGGGTCGAACTGGTGGAGCAGTAGGGACATGAAGAGACTTGTGGTGGCGGGGGCCCTCCTCGCGTCAATTGCTATGCTCGCCGTAATTGCCTCTGGGTTGCTCGATGAACCTCCAAACAACCCCGTGTACGAGGCGTATCCTCCAAATTACGACCCAACCCCCCTGAGCGTGGTGAACACGAAGGCGCCACGACCGAACATCATCATCATAAACTGCGACGATCTCGGCTATCGCGATCTTGGCTGTTTCGGAAGCAAATCCATCCGTACGCCGAATATCGACCGCTTGGCGACCGGTGGTGTGCGGTTCACGAATTTCTACGCATCCAATTCGGTCTGTACGCCCTCCCGGGCGAGTCTTCTTACCGGAAGATACCCACAGCGGTCGGGAATGACCGGGGTCCTGGATCCCATCGGGGAATCAAAGCATTTCACCGCCTTGAAGAACTTCGGCTATAGGGTAAGCAAATGGGTATTGATCGACATAGGACCAGGCGCCAGGACACGCGGATTCCCGAAGAGCGAAATCACAATTGCAGAGGCCTTGAAAACGGCAGGATACCGAACCGGGATGATCGGCAAATGGCACCTGGGCGACTACAGCCATGAGCCCGACTACAGTCCTTTGCGGCACGGCTTTGACTTCGCCTTCGGGGTACCCCACAGCAACGACATGGCTCCCTTTCCCCTCTTCAGGAATGAGCAGGAACTCGATGCGCACGTTGAAGACCAGGCCAAGCTAACGGGTCTATATACCCGCGAAGCGCTCGCATTTATTGAGCAGAGCCGAGCCGAACCTTTCTTCTTGTACCTGGCGCACACCTTCCCCCACCAACCCCTCTTCGCTTCAGAAAGGTTCCGGGGCAAGTCAAGAGGGGGGCTTTACGGAGACACGGTGGAAGAGATCGATTGGAGTACGGGAGAGATCTTGGAATGTCTGAAGAAGAACGGGTTGGCAGAGGACACGTTGATCTTCTTCACGAGTGACAATGGCCCATGGTTCGAGGGCGATCCAGGCCACCAGAGAGGACGAAAGGGCCAGAGCTATGAGGGCGGATTCAAGGTTCCCATGATCGTGAGATATCCAAAGCTCGCCCCTGCAGGAACAACATGCGACGAACCGGCCATGAATATCGATCTCTTCCCGACCCTCCTGGCTCTGGCCGGCGTAGAGATGCCAAAGGATCGGATCATCGACGGGAAGGACATGACCCGTCTTCTTTCAGGGAAGAAGGACAAAGGCCTGCACGAGGCTTTCTACTTCTACCACCTCAACGAATTGGAGGCCATACGGGTCGATCAATGGAAGTACATCCGGAAAATCCATCACTATGTCTGGCCGGCGCCTATCGACAAGCCGGGCACGCTGCTCGGGAGATTCAGCAAGGGAAGGTTGGGGCGCTGGCCCCTCCTCTATGACCTGGAGCTCGACCCGGGCGAGAGCTACAACCTGATAGACACCCATCCGGAAGTCGGGCAGAAGCTGCTCGAGAAGATGACGGAGTGGGAAGAGGCCCTGAGGCAGAATCCAAGGGGATGGACGGTAGATCAATAGACACAGGCGTTCCCGTTTGTCGAAAAAGGAGCTAACCACTCATGTTGTCATCAGAGGTCCTGCTTGCCCTTTGCGCCGGTGCCGGTGCCCTGGCCGCGCCAGGTGTAGCCTCAATGCTGTTCGGCGCCAGAGGCGTCGAATCAGGGGAAACGCGTACGGAGGCCCTCTGGACTTCCGAGATGCCTTCGATGGCGCCGGCACCCCGGCTCGAAGGCAACCTCAAGGTAGACCTCGCCATCATCGGTGGCGGCTACACAGGCCTCTCGTGCGCCTACTATGCCAAGAAGCTCCGTCCTGACTGGTCCGTAGCCGTGCTGGAATCGCATCGCCTCGGCTCAGGCGCAAGCTCGCGTAATTCCGGGGCCGTCTATGCTCGCTACTGGGGCCTCGACGATGAGGAAATGCCTCGGCGCGGCTTCGAGCGACTGGTTCGCTTCATGGAGGAAGAGGAAATCGAATGCGACTTCCGGCCCAGCCCGACCCTCGAGCTGTACGCCTCCAGACGCTCCGCCAGGAAGGCCGAGGCATCCCCGGAGGCAGGGCCAAAATGGGTCCCGACCGAGGAATTGCGCGAGGGCTCCCACACCGATCACTACGCCGGGGCGGCGGAATTGCCCGGCTACTACACGGTTCACCCGGCCAAGCTGGTGGCCGGCCATGTGAAAGCCGCGCGGCGTATGGAAGTGGAGCTGTACGAGAATTCTCCTGTCATGCAAGTCAAGAGAGGGAAGCCGGCCGTCCTCGACACACCAGGAGGCAGCGTCCGGGCGGACCAGGTCGTCCTTGCCACGAACGCATATACGCCTCGACTCGGATGCCTCAAGACGGCCATGATGCCGGTGCATCAATACACGTTCTCGACGCGCAAACTAAGCGAAGAAGAGATCAGCGGCCAAGGCCTGGACAGGTGGCCCCTGAGGTTCGAAAGATCGATTCTACCGGTCACGAACTTCTTGACCCCGAGTGGACATCTCTGCATCCGGATCGTACTCGGATACGCAAGCTCTAATTCATGCATATGGCGGGACATCGACGGGGCTCGCGACCTGGCGAAAAGGATGTTCGAGCAACGGTACCCCTGGATTGCGGATGTCGGGCTCGAGCAAGGCTGGCATGGCGTGACCGGGCACACACTGAGGGTGCGGGAGATCGCGGGACCCGTCATGGGGGATAACATTCACGCAGCCGTCGCTTACAATGGGCTGGGCATCATGCCCGGTCACAACACCGGCTACCTGTCCGCATGCCGAATCACCGGCCATCCGGAAGAAGACATGCGCTACATGTTGGGCAGGGCGGTGCAGATTCCGATCCCGGGCGAGTTCTACCGAAGCATGCTTCTCAAGCCGGCCATGAAGGTCCTGACGCCTGTTTAACTGTTCTCACCTTCCAACTTCTGCTGCTAACCCCACGGAAGAGAAGATCTTCAAGAAATCCGTCTTTTCCTTCTTCGTGTACTCAAGAAGATCCTTTAACCCGTACTGCCGGCCGACAAACGAATACTTGGCTCCGGCAGCCCCGTTGCAGGGGAGCAAAGAGACCTTCTCCACGTTCCTGAGGGTTTTGGTGAACTCGGCAACCTGCCTCAGGTTTTCGATCGAGTCATTGTATCCTGGAATGAGCGGGACCCTTACCCAGACCGCCCTTCCCCGCCCATCGATTCGTTTCAGGTTTTCCAGGATGATCGCGTTCCCGACTCCGCTCATCTCTTCGTGTTTGCGGCTGTCCATCTGTTTCAGGTCATACAGAAAGAGATCCGTATGTGGCAGGATTCTCTCCAAGACAGACCATTGCGCAAAGCCACTCGTATCCACGGCCGTGTTAATCCCCTCCTGCTTGCATCTCTCGAGGCATGCAGTGAGGAACTCTGGTTGCGCAAGAGCCTCCCCCCCCGAAAACGTTACGCCTCCCCCGGTGTTCTTGTAGTAGACAGCGTCTCTCCGGACGACATCCACGATCTGCTCGACCGTCATCCACTCTCCGGCCATTTCCAACGCCATGGGTGGACAGACGCGAGCACACTCGCCGCAGTCGTCGCATCTTTCCCACAGGATTCGTCTCGCCGTCCCGGATATCTCCTGAGCATCCTTCGGGCAACTTTCGACGCACGCGCCACACGCGATGCAACGGTTTTCAATGAAGAGGAGTTGTTGCTCTTTCGACTGGGACTGCGGGCTGTGGCACCAGACGCACCGCAAGGGGCATCCCTTGAGAAACACCGTGGTTCGGATGCCGGGCCCGTCGTCGACGACATTTCTATCGACAGAAAACACGAGCCCTTTGGGTTGTGAATCAACCTTCATGTTGCTCATATTTCTTGATCTGCCACTCCTGGTATGCAGGAGGCAGATCGACAAAGAAGGCTTCCCATCCCCCGATTCGTATCTTCAGGTCCCGATATTTCTCAGGCTCTTTCATTGCCGCCTTCAGTTTCCCAACATCATTCACGCTGACGGAAAGCAGGTTGCCCCTTTTTTCAATGAAAGACTTGATCATAGGCTCCAGAAGATGAGCGGACCTCGTGTCCATCCCTATGTCCAAAGGAGCTCCTGTCGGCAAGTCGCCCAGAGGCAGTTTCAAATAGGAATTGATCATTGCGGTCTGGCCGCTTGTGGCCCTGCCGTTTGTCGGAGAAGCGTTGGATGCGACCGGCTGCCCCCGCAGCCGTCCGTCAGGCGTTGCGGGAAGTGCCATTCCCACGGCCACGTAGTGCTCGAATGTTCCGACAGCCGGATTGAACAGGGCCTTGTTCTTTGCATTGGCTCCGTATTTCTTCGTCTCAGCCACATAGAATTCAACAATCTCGCGCGCTATTTCATCCACATAATCGATATCGTTTCCATACGCGGGCGCCCTTGTCATCACCATCTGCCTGAGAGGTTCGTTTCCTTCCCAGTTATTCTTCAGACCCTCCAACAAATCCTTCCAATCGATCAACTTTTCTTCGAAACAGAGCTTCTTGATTGCTGCCAGCGAGTCTGCCGCGTGAGAGAGCCCCCCCAATACCGGCGAATAGAAAGAGTATTCAATCCCGCCCTTGGTGATATCCGTGCCTGTTTCCAGGGGACCTTCCGTACACGCCGAGATGAGAGGAAGGGGCGCGATATCGTACAGGCGCCCGTCCATCATGTCATCTGCCGTTTCGATCATGCCCTTTATGTATCTGCCCAACTGCTCCTTGAAAGAAGACCAGAGTTCATCGTAGGAGTTGAACTCGTTCGGGTCCGGAAGTTCCGATCCCGTGAATGGATCGAGCTCCTGTATGTACTTGAGGGGGATCGCCTCCTCGTCCCAGCGTCCGGGGAACAGTACCCTGTCAAGAGCCTCGGGAGCCGAGATTACACCATACCGGAACTGGGTCTTTCCTTGAATAAAGGTCTCCCAGCATCCATCCGTGGTGTAGTCTCTCGCATGCTCGATGGGAAGGCCTTGCCGCGCCAGTGCCGGAACGAGCACTTCGTCATTGTAGATGCAGGGGCCGTTCGAATTCTGAATACAATCAGCGGCTCGCTCGTACAACTCGGCAGGGGACCCGTCGTGCAGCCGTACGTAGATGCTCGGCTGAGGCAACTTGAGCCGTCGGGTCGCATTGATACAGAGATAGGTGAGCTGATTCGTGCCATCCTTTCCCTCCGGCGTAAGACCTGACAAGGGCATGGTCTGGAGCCAGGTGCTGAACTCCGAACCCTGCAGAGGGGCCAATCGATCATGGGTCGTGTTCCCCCCCAGGTAGAGACCCCATATTCCGGCAACCGTGCCTACGAGTTCTTCCTCCGTCCAGGGCACGGATGACGCGTACACGTTCTGGCTTGCCAGATCGAAGGTCTGCAGCCGGTCGTTGAATTTCAGCCACAGGCAATCGACCAGCTCTTGTGCCTCTTCCAGGGTGATGACATGGTTCTCGAGATCATGTTTCAAATAGGGCCAGAGATTCTGATCGAACCTTCCCATAGACATGAAGTTCAAGGTGCTCTCGAAGGCGATGTGCGCAAACCAGAGAGCCTGTAAGGCCTCGCGGAATGTACGCGGAGGTTCGAGAGACAGGCAGTTCGAAATCCTGGCGATCTCGCTCAACTCCTCCTTGCGTGACGGATCGACTTCACCCTCTGAGAGCTCCGATGCCAGGTTCCCGTATCGCAGCATGAAATCTCTCAGGGCATCCAGGGTGATCATGGCGGATTCAATCCAGTCCTCCTTTTCTGCATCTCCTCCGTTCCCCCTGATTTCAGAGAGTTTTCCCTCCGCTTGCCTTCGCAGACCCCCGACGCCGAGGCGGAGGTATTTCGGATAACTCGGACAGAAGTGACCGAAGACGGAGAAGGTGCCCGTATACTTACCGGCTGCCTCCTCTCTCTCCTCCTGGGTAGCATACTCTGGAAAGGGGGTGATGTTGGCAACGGAATTGTGAACCGAAAAGCCTACGATCAACTCGTACGTCTCGATTCGAATCGGCATTGCGGAAAGGACTTTGCTGATGGCCAACGCTTTTCGTTTGACCAAAGTCTGTTTCCTTGTTTCTTCGTCCAGGACGCTCAATGGGACCTGCCACATCTCTTTGTCCTGGAATCTGCCCTGTTGTATCGAATCGAGCCCGTTGCGCACCCGCGGGGTGAGTTCCAACGCATTGCTGACGATGTCCATGGAGATCTCCCTCCCTAATCAGGGACAGAATAAGGGCCCGCTAAATCGTATGTCAAGGAAGAGGATGTCCCGGACCGGGAAAACCGGGATGCACCTACTATTGTCTTGACAGGGTTTTTTCCCCCGTGATATCCGACTTCTAACAGCGGAGAAATACGGTGAGCACCATCTTGCCATCTACGGCCTCATCGCGGGCATGGCCGTCATCGCGTTGAACCTCTTGATGTTCGCGTAACTGCATACTGGAAATAGTCATCTATATGTGACAGCATGTCCGCCGCATCCCTTTGGAAATGGACGTTCGCAGGATAAGGACTGTCCATCTTGCGTGGATCCTGTGCAATGACCCACTCCATGTCCTCCTTGAATGCTTCTTTATCCTTTTTCCAGGTGTACAAGTACTTCGCCCTTCCCCACCTGGCGTAGAGCCACTTCGGTCCGGCTTCCACGGCCTTATCAATGAATTCTTCAGCCTTCTTCAGGCTCCCGCCCATAATCCTCGGGATGTTGATATAGTAGAATCCCCAAGCATAATACGGGTGACCCCCTGCCCATGCAGGGTCGATTTCGAGCATTCTCACCATCACCTTCTTGATTCCACGCGCCAAATGTACGTTCCGTATTCTTTTCGGAAAAGGCAGACACTCCTTCCAGTACGATCCCATTCCGGCATACCAATAATAAAGAGGTGCGATTTCCCTCCTTGACAAGACCCTGCAGGCATCCCCAACTCTCTCGCTCCCCCCCCCGGCGCTCAGGGCCTTGAACTCCGGATTCGTATTCATGGCTTGTTCACAGTAGTTGATTGCAGCCAGGTTGTGCTTTTCCTTTTCGCTTCGACTCTCCGTATACCCAAGAACCATGACAACATTGTATCTTCCGAGACTCCATAGGGCTTCATAGTTTGAAGGGTCTCTTTCCAAAATACGCTCGTAGGTTCCGAGTAATCTCAGAAGCTTCTCTTTGCTATCCGCGTTCATGATCTGTTCGTTTGCCTCAGATAACAGAACCGAAACATCACCCATAGCGGTTATCCTTTCGTTTCGACGACTTCAATCAGGTGGTGGTCATCCACGTCTTAACCACTTTGTACTTCTCTATTCACCAACCCGCCGGCCTTGAGGCCCTTTTACCAGATAGGCTCGAAAAAGGACAAACAGCGCCATCACCGGCAGAACGAAGACAGTCGTGGCGCCAAAGGCCTTGTCCTAAGG